>DASZDI010000150.1:0-11937 GCA_035942135.1 Solirubrobacterales bacterium
CGCTCGATCTCGGTGACCCGTTCGGCCAGGGCCTCCCCGCGCTCGTCCCCGTAGTAGATGTGGACGGTGCAGATCTCGAACTTGAACCAGGCCGACTGGAAGAGGGCCGCGAAGGGCGTGCGGCGGAACTGCTTGCCGACCTCGGCCCTCTCGTCCCCCTCGCCTTTGCCCTCGACCGTGGTCTCGATTTTCTCGTCGCCCTCTTTGGCTTTGACGTTGGCCGTGATCAGCAGGTTCGCCGGCAGGACGATCTCCCCGGCGATGTTCTGGAACCAGACCTTGCGCTTGTCGTAGAGGTAGGTGAGCCGCTCGCCGTTGCCGCCCGTCCCCTCGGTGACATCGGTGGCGATCCAGTCCCAGGAGGGCCCGAGGATGCTCGTCACCTTCTCCCACTCGTCGAGCTCGTTGATCTCCTGGACAGCGACGAAGTCGAAGCGCGAGAGCACCTCGGCGATGTAGAAGTGCGACTCGGGGAAGCGCTCGCCGAAGCCTTTGCGGTTGTCCTTGGCGAAGTCCCGCAGGTTCCAGGTCGCCAGCAGCAGGTCCGATTCGGCGTTCTTCGGCGGCACTTCTTCGTCGAGCTGCGCCCGCAGCGCCATTAGGTTCCTGACCACGCGCTTGCGCTCCGCCTCGGGTTCCAGCCGTTTCAATCGCGAGTAGTTCATCTGAGCGCTCAGCACTATTACGCAAGACGAGGCGGCATTCCAGAACACCCCGGTACGCCGTCGAAGCAGTCGCGGTGGAGCACGCGGCCGCCGAGAAGCCCGTTCGCTACGAGGAGAAGCTCAGCGCCGAGGCGCTGGCGCTGCGCGAACTGAAAAGCGTCCAGGGATAGCTGCAGGCGCTCGAGGTCGCGATCGAGCGAATGGCCGACCGCGGTCGCTGACGCGGACGTACTTCTTCCCGCATACCGGGAACAAGTACGTTCAGTCGGCCTGCGCCTGCTCCTCGGCGATCTTCGCCTCGAGCTCCCGCATCACTTCCGGGTCGCGCAGGGTGGTGACGTCGCCCAGGGCCCGGCCCTCGGCGATGTCGCGGAGGAGGCGGCGCATGATCTTGCCGGAGCGGGTCTTCGGCAGTTCGTCGGCCCAGACGATCCGCTTCGGGCGGGCGAATTTGCCGATCCGCTCGGCGACGGTGGCGCGGATGCCCTCGACCAGCTCGTCGCTTTCGTCGATCTCGCCGCGGAGGGTGACGAAGGCGCAGATCGCCTGGCCGGTGTCCTCGTCGGACTGGCCGATCACCGCCGCCTCGGCGACGTCGGGGTGGGCGACGATCGCCGACTCGACCTCGGCGGTCGAGAGCCGGTGGCCGGAGACGTTGACGACGTCGTCGATCCGCCCGATCACCCAGAAGTAGCCGTCGGAGTCGCGGCGGGCGGCGTCGCCGACCAGGTAGCGCTCCTTGCCGAAGCGCGAGAAGTAGGTCTCGACGAAGCGGTCGTCCTCCTTATAGAGGCCGCGCAGCATCGAGGGCCACGGGCGCTCCAGGACCAGCAGGCCCTGGCCTTCCTCGATCGGCTCGCCCGCGGACTCGTCGACCACCTGCGCCTCGACCCCGGGGAACGGCGTCGTCGCCGAGCCGGGCTTGGTCGCGGTGATCCCCGGCAGCGGCGAGATCATGATCGCGCCGGTCTCCGTCTGCCACCAGGTGTCGACGATCGGGCAGCGGCCGCCGCCGATCACCTGCTGGTACCAGAGCCACGCCTTCGGGTTGATCGGCTCCCCGACCGAGCCGAGCAGGCGCAGCGAGGAGAGGTCGAACCGGCCGGGGATGTCGGCGCCCCACTTGATGAAGGTGCGGATCGCCGTCGGCGCCGCGTAGAGGATCGTCGCCTTGTAGCGCTCGACGATCTCCCACCAGATCCCCTGGTGCGGGTGGTCGGGCGCCCCCTCCCACATCACCGAGGTCGCCCCGTTGGCGAGCGGGCCGTAGACGATGTAGGAGTGGCCGGTGACCCAACCGACGTCGGCGGCGCACCAGTAGACGTCGGATTCGGGCCTGAGGTCGAAGACGTAGCGGTGGGTGGCGGTGACGCCGGTCATGTAGCCGCCGGTGGTGTGGAGGATCCCCTTCGGCTTCGCGGTCGAGCCGGAGGTGTAGAGGATGAAGAGCGGGTGCTCGGCTTCCATCGGCTCGGCCGGGCACTCGGGGTCCGCGGCGGCGAGGACCTCGTCGTAGAAGAGATCGCGCCCCGGCTCCATCGGGCAGTCGATCCCGGTGTGGCGGACGACGACGATCGTTTCCAGCGTGCCGAGGTCGCTGAGGTGCTCATCGACGGCCGGCTTGATCGGCGCCGTCCTGCCCTTGCGGCGGGCGCCGTCGACGGTGACCAGCGCTTTGGCTTCGGAGAACTCCATCCGCTCCCGCACCGACTCGGCCGAGAAGCCGCCGAAGACGACGTTGTGGATGGCGCCGATGCGGGCGCAGGCGAGCATCGCGACGACGACCTCGGGGATCATCGGCAGGTAGATCCCGACCACGTCGCCCTTGCCGACGTTGAGGTCCTTGAGCGCGTTGGCGAAGCGCTGGACGTCGCGGTGCAGCTCGGCGTAGGTGACGTCGCGCTCCTCCCCCTCCTCGCCGCGCCAGTGGTAGGCGACGCGGTCGCCGATCCCGGCCTCGACGTGGCGGTCGAGGCACTGCGTCGAGGCGTTCAGCCGCCCGTCGGCGAACCACTTGTAGAAGGGCGGGTCGGAGTCGTCGAGCCCTTCGCTCGGCTCCACGTCCCAGTGGAGCAGCTCCGTGGCCTGCCGCAGCCACCACGCCTCGGGGTCGGCGGCCGCCTCGTTGTAGATCTTCGGGTCGCTCCAGCGCGCCTTCGCGCGGAACTCCTCCGGCGGATCGAACCGCTCGACCGCGAGCATCTCCTCCAATCGCTGCTCAAGATCCATAACTCAAAACTATCCCAGGGCGTGCCTGACCAAGCAGATCAAGGACGCAGGGAGCGCCGCGTGCTTCTGCACGCAAGCGACCGAGGACGCCGAGATGCGCCGTGTCAGGCGCGTCCTGGGTCAGAGCCCGGCGGGGTGGCGGGCGATGAAACCTTCCGGCGAGTTGGGCCAGGGGTCGTGCCAGCGGGGGCCGGCGCCGCCGCTGGTGTCGAAGGCGAGGCCGGCGACGACCATCCAGGCGTGGCCGGAGTTGCCGTAGACGGTGATCCAGCGGCCGGGTCCCGGTTCGCCCCAGGTCGTGAGGCCGGTCGAGTCGAGCGGGCTTTCGATCAGCCCGCCGCCGTTCAGGGCGTAGCTGACCGCGCCGGAGCAGTCGTAGCCGGAGGATTCGAAGGAGCCGTGGCCGCCGCCCCAGAGGTAGGGCAGGTCGGCGATCGAGTTGGCGGCGGCGATCACGTCCTTGACCGCCTGCGGCGCGTTAGCGGGCGCGCTGGCTTCGCTTTCGCTGATCAGCTCCGCTTCCTGGCCGGGATTGAGCGGCGCCGGCAGCTGGCCGCTGGTCGCGTCGGCGCCTTCGGCGGCGACCTGTTCGGAGATCGAGGCGAGGTTGTCGCTGAGGGTCGCTTCGCGGGACTCCAGCGCTTCCAGCGCTTCCTGGCGCTCCGCCTGGGCGGCCTTCAGCTCGCCGAAGCGGGCCTGCGCTTCTTGACTGGCGGCCCGGACTTCGCGCTCCTTCGCCGCGACCGCGTCGCGCGTCGCCTCGGTCTCGGCGCGCTGCTCCTCGAGCCGCTCGACCGCCGAGGTGACCTCGTCGCGCAGCGTCTGCACGCGGTCGACGACGGCGTCGTCGTAGCTCTGGATCCGGCTCAGGTATTCGGTCTGCGCTTCCATCTCCGACCAGTCCTCGGATTCGAGAACGGCGTTGATCGGGTCGGGGGCCCCCGTCTCGTAGATCGCGACGAGCCGGTCGGCAAGGACGTCGAGGGCGCGGCCGAGCCGCTCCCGCACCCGCTCCAGGTGCGCTTCTTCCTTCTCCAGCGCCGCCGTCGCCCGGTCCAGCTCGGCCTGCTTCTCGGCCAGTTCGGCCTCGACCGCTTCCTGTTCGACCCGCAGCGCCGAGACTTCGCCCAGCATCGAGTCGATCGCCGCGTTCTGTTCGGCGATCGTCGCCGCCAGGTCGCTCTGCTCGGCCCGGACGCCTTCGAGCTTGTCCCGCGTCGCCTCCAGTTTCTCCTGCGGGTCCGCTGGCGCGCTCGCCGCCCAAGACCCCGCCGATACGCAGAGCGCGGCGAAGAGAAGCGCGGCAAAGATCAGGGCACGGCGAGAAGCCGCGCTCTTCGAGGAAGAGGAAAACAGCACGGCGGCGCAGGCTAGCGAAGGCCCCCTCCCGCTCTACAGGTAGCTGATAACCCGCAAGTTCCCTTGCAAATTGCGGGTTTTGAAGGAGATCTACGACTGCCGCCGACCACCCGCTACGTACCCCGGCCGACCATCCCTTCGAGCATCTTCCGGATCTGCGTCCGGTCCGCCGGCGGCTCCGGCAGGTCGTCGATGCGCCGAAGCAGCTCCTCGACCTCGACGAGGCGGGCGGCGAGAGCCTCGCGGCAGAACTCCCGATCCCGCTCGCGACCGGCGACGCACTTGGCCAGGACCAGGTCGTGGACCTCCAGGCAGAGGGCGACGACTCCGGACGCCTGCCCGACGCGCAGCGGGATCTCCACCCTGACGAGCCGGTCCTCCCAGCCCGCGGGGGCCACGGCCGTCTCCGGGCCGACTCCGTGGGCGTAATAGCCGTAGGTGCTGTGGAACTGGGAGCCGTCGCCAAGGCTGCCGTCGATCTGCACCGCCTTGTCGGGAGCGCGGAGGGGATAGACGTCCGCCTCGATCGAGAAGAGCATCGTCGCCGGCGGATCGGGCACGCTGCCGAGGATCGCCTGGCTGCCGATCACCACGATCTCCCGCTCCCCCGAGACCTCGGCGGCTGCGGCGATGACGTGCTCGAACTCCTCCCGCCGCACGGGGTCGCCTTAGACCTTCTCGAGGATCTTGCGGCGCTCCGCCTCGCTCAGCAGCCCGGCCAGGGGCGAGTTCTGGCGCAGGTCGCGACCGCGCTTATCGTCAGCGGTAATGACCTTGCATAGATCCAGAATGGGCAGAGCAAAGACTTCTTCCCAGGCCCTCGCATAGTGAGGGGCAATCCTCCCCTCCTTCTTCCAGCGCTTGAGCTTCCGCTGCGCTTCGTCGACTATCGGCCGCCGCAGCCGCGGAGCTAAGGCGCGGTGATAGGCGAGGCTACGCAGCTCTGGGCGTTGATGCGGATCAGAGCCATGGCTGGAGCGGGAGACCGTGGCCCAGGGGCGCATCCGCTCGGCGCGACGCCGCGCTTCAACCATGACCGGCTCCAGTACGTGAAGCTTCCGCCGGCCATATTTGCGCTCGTCGGCAACGCGCTCCCGAAGCCCCAGCAATACCTGGATCGGGATCTCTTTGCGGCCTTGCTTTGAAAGCACTACGGGCACGTCGCCAGCATCGATCCAATTGTTGAGCGCCGTATGGCTGACGCCCAGCAGCTTCGCGGAGAGGCTGCGCGAGACGGTCCCGCCGAGTTGCGCTTCAAGGTCTTCACGAACCGCCGCGATGTCCGAGCTGGGGGTCATCTTCTCCACCGCTCGCAACCGCGCGATGTTCTCAAGGGTTCTTTCGCGGTCTTGTATTCCCATTCTGCGAGTCTTTCATAAACTTGCAGCGAAGCATCAATTTCTGCAAGTCTGCAGCGCTCTAAAAGTTTCAGATTTGACTCTATAGTTGAAATACTGGCGCTTAGATCTTGCTAATCACAAAGGTTATCTCTAGCGCCCCCTAACGGAGAGTTTCATCGCGAAAAGGACGATCGCGACCGAAGTGGCGAGGTTGAGGCTGGAGACGCCCTCGCGCATCGGGATCGAGATCCGGGCGTCGGCGCGTTCGAAGACTTCGCTGCTGAGGCCGTGGCGCTCGGTGCCGAAGGCGAGGACGGCGCGGGCGGGGAGCTGCTCGGGCGCGAGGTCCTCCCCGTCGGGGTCGATCGCCAGCAGCGGGCGGTCGCTTTGCGGCAGCGACTCGGCCGAGGCGACCGGGAGGGCGAACTGGAGGCCGGCGGCGCCGCGGACGGCGTCGGGGTGCCAGGGGTCGTTCTCGCCGGTAGTGACCAGCGCCGCCGCGCCCGCCGCCGCGGAGACCCGGATGCAGGCGCCGATATTGCCCATGTTGCGCGGCTGCTCCAGCAGCACCGCCGGCGTCGGGGCGGGATCGGCGAGGGCGGCGTCGAGGTCGACCGCGGGCCGGCGGGCGATCGCGGCGACCCCGGTGTGGGGCAGCAGCGGCACCATCCCGGCCAGCGTCTCCTTGTCGACGGTCTCAACCCGCCCGGCGAGCTGCCCCGACAGGTCGGGCGCGAGGTCCTCGGCCATCCGCTCCAGCGCGGCGGGGTCCAGCGCCACCGCCTCGACCAGCTCGGCCCCGAAGCGCAGCGCATGCTTGAGCGCGTGGAAGCCCTCGACGACGGTCAGCTCGGGATCGCGGCGAGCGGTGCGAAAGCGCACGGTGCGGTCGTGCTCTTCGCGGCCCATCGGCCAATCATTACCTGCTCAGCGAAGCCTCTGCCAACTGGTCGCGGCCGCCGGCCTTGGCCGTGTACAGCGCCTTGTCCGCCCGGCTGAGCAGATCGTCGATCGTCTCGCTGTAGTCCCAGCAGGCGAGGCCGGCCGAGCAGCTCTGGCCCATCGGCGTCTTCGTCCGCAGCCGCTCGACGATTTCCACCGCCTTCTCGGCGGAGGTGTCGGGGAGCAGGACGAGGAACTCCTCGCCGCCGAAGCGGGCGATCGTGTCCTCGCCGCGCAGGCAGGCATCCCAGGCCTGGGCGCACTTGCGCAGGACCTCGTCGCCGGCGAGGTGGCCGTGGGTGTCGTTGTAGGCCTTGAAGTGGTCGATGTCGAGGATCGCCAGGCTCAGCGGCGAGAGCGAGCGGCGGGCGCGGGCCATTTCGCGCGGCAGCTGCTCCTCGAGGGCGCGCCGGTTGGGCAGCCCGGTCAGCGAGTCGCGGCGGGCCATCTCCTGGACCTGGTCGAGCAGCTCCTCGCGTTCGCCCTCGATCCGCTTCAGCTCGGTGACGTCGGTGGCGCGGCCGTAGATCAGCGACTCGTCCGGGGAGAGCTGCGAGCTCCAGCGCAGCCAGTGCCAGGTGCCGTCCTTGGCCAGGTAGCGGTTCTCGAAGTGGAGGGTCTCGACGCCTTCGAAGAGCGCCCCGGCCTCGACTTCGGTGCGCTCGCGGTCGTCGGGGTGGACCCGTTCGACGAAGGGGATCGAGCGCAGTTCCTCGAGGCTGTAGCCGAGGTTCTTCGTCCAGGCCTCGTTCAGCTCGACGAAGTAGCCGTCCATGTTGGCGGTGCAGAGCATGTCGCGGGAGAGGTCGAAGAAGTGCCGGGCGCGCTCGTCGGCGCGGGCGCGGCGGGCGACGATGCCGGTGATCAGCATCATCACCACGGTGAGGGAGATCGCGGTGAAGAGCCAGCGGGTCAACGGCGAGTAGCCGGCGGTGTTTTCCACCAACATCAGGACCCCGCCGTAGGTGGCGAGCAGCCAGCCGAGGTGCGCGGCGGCGACCCGGCGCGGGAAGTAACAGGAGACGACCAGGATCGTCCAGACGTAGATCGAGCCGTACTGGCCGACGGCGATGCCACTCTCGTAGATCAGCACGCAGGTGGCGACGGAGACGCCGGCGAGGAGCGCGTGGACCGCCTTCCTCGGGACCTTGCGGGCGACGGACCAGACGAGGGCCCCGGTGACCGCCATCGCGAGGGCGGTGAGCGTCAGCGCGACGTGGTCGGCGCCGTCCGGATGGGGCAGGACCAGCGAGATCGCGACCAGCCCGGCGCCCGCGACGAGGAGGGCGGCAGCGGCCCGGGTCCGGGTCCGATCCGCGGGTCGGATGCTCGGCTGAAGCCCTACCCGATTTTTAGGAGTGCCCATGCCTGTGACATCGGCAAACACAGGGGTTTACTTTAGCCCCGGACCACCTGGAATTGGCTCATCAGACCGTGGTCCTCGTGGTCCAGCATGTGGCAGTGGATTACGAATTTCCCGGTGTAATCGGAGAAATGACCGGCAAGGAGAATTTTTTCGTTGGGGTAGACGAAAAAGGTCTCCTTGAGACAGGTTTCCCAGGGCGGCGGCTGCTTGCCGTTGCGCGCCAGCAGGTACCAGTCGGTGTGGTGCAGGTGCATCACGTGGGCGACGGCGGTCTTGTTGTGGATCTCCCAGGTCTCGGTCGTGCCCAGCTTCGGGAACGCTTCCGAGCGGGCCGGGTTGAAGGTGCGGCCGTTGATCCGCCAGGTCGTCTTGAAGAAGCCGCCGATCGTGATCTCCCAGCGCTGGTCGACCTTGCGGCTCGCCTTCCGCGCCCACTCCGGCAGCGGCCGCAGGCGCCGGGGGACCTTGGTCCGGTCCGGGAGGCGCTCGCTGCCGACCCGGAACTGCATCAGCGCGCCGCCGTAGGTGCGGGCGCCGTCGGGGTTGCGGCCGGAGTGGCGCCTGCTGCTGCGCAGCTCGACGCTCTCCCCCGCCATCCCGGCGAAGTCGACGATCGCCTCGACCCGTTCGGCCGGGCCGAGGAGGATTTCCCGCCGCCGCACCGGCTTCGGCATCAGCCCGCTCTCGGTCGCGATCTGGACCATCGCGGCGCCGTTGGAGAGCATCAGGTTGTAGCTGCGGAAGGAGGAGACGTTGAGCAGGCGCAGCCGGTAGCGGCGCGGGCCGACGCGGTGGTGGGGCATGTAGGCGCCGTTGACGAGGACGGTCTCGGCGAGGATGCCGTCGTCGGGGGGGCGGCGTTCGGTGAAGGGGTCGGTGAGCTGGTTGTCGCGGTCGAAGCTGCGGTCGGCGATCATCAGCGGCAGGTCGCGCTCGCCGGAGGGCAGCGGCAGCGACTCCTCGAACTCGTCGTCGACGATCCACATCCCGGCCAGGCCTTTCCAGACGTGCGGGGCGGTGCGGTCGAGGCGGTGGTCGTGGTACCACTGGAACGAGGCGCGTTCCGGGCGCCCGTCCTCGATCAGGTCGTACTCGTAGGTTTTCCTCCCGCCCGGCTCGAGCAGGAGGTCGTTCCCCGACTCGCTCGCGGAGAGGCCGCGGGGGATGCGGCAGTAGTAGGAGAGCGGCTGGCGCCTGGTCAGGCCGCCCGGCTGGCCGTCGAACTGGGTGCGGTTGTGGCCGCCGTGGAGGTGGATCGAGAGCTCCCCCGCCTTCTCCCCCAGCTCGTGGTGGAAGGTGACGCGGGTCTTCTGCCCGGCGCGGCGGCGGACGGTCGGCCCGGGGAAGCTGCCGCCGAAGGTCCAGAGCCTGGTCTTGCGGCCGGGGAGGATCTGCTGCTCGGCCTCGCGGATCGGGATCCGGATGTGCGCCTCGTCGAGGACCCGAGGGATCGGCAGCGGGGCCTGGAACGGGACCGCGGCGAGCGCCGACGACGGCTCCGCCGTCAGCGGCAGCAGGCCGCCGCTCCCGCCCCGCAGGGGCAGGAGCGTGGCCAGCGCACCGCCGCCCAGGGCGCCGAGGAAAGCTCGGCGCCCGAGGCGCGGCGTCGTTGAGGGCTGCCCAGCCGTGCCGCTAAGCGGTCGGGACGGGCGCCGGCTTCACTTCGATTTCACCCTGCATCTCGGGGTGAACGGCGCAGAGGAAGTACAGCGTGCCCGGCTTGGCGGTCACCTTCTGAGCGACGTGGCCGCCCTTGGTTTCACCGCTGAACCAGGAGTCGCCCTTCTTGCTGACGGAGCCCATCGTGCTCCAGCCGGCGGCACCCGCTTTGACCCGGTTGATCGAGATCCGTTCGGTTTTCGGGTTGAACCCGTGCCATTCGGCGATCTTGAGGCAGATGTGCTTCGGGGCGAAGCAGGCGTTCATCGCTTTGCGGGTCTTCGGCAGGGAAGCTTTGGTGACCAGCGAGAAGGTGTGCGGGCCGACCTGTTTCGGGTTCGTCTTGTTGACGATTTCCAGCTGCTCGCCGACGTAGACCGATTCCGGGGCGACGAACTTGAGCTTGCCCTTGGACAGCTCCATCGAGATCGTCGGGGTCTCTCCGGGAAGGGTTTCGACGGCGGCAGCGGACCCGAGGCCGCCGAAGACGACGGCGAGTGCGGCTGCCGGAACCGCGAGGACGAGCGCCCGCAGACGGGCCCGGCGTGAAAGCTTGCTGTGCAAAGTGATGCCTTTCTCTGAAAACGAAGGTTGAGGGGTTGGCATCTTAATCACCGCGGGTAGCCTCAAACCGGAACCGTGGCCACGTACCTCCACACCTGCTACCGAATCGGCGACATCGATCGCGCCGTCGCCTTCTACGAGAAGCTCGGCTTCGAAGAGGTGCGGCGGATGCCGATCGGCGACGAGGCGATCAACGTCTTCATGGCCCTGCCCGGCGAAGACCCGCGGCTGGAGCTGACTTACAACCACGGCGTCGACTCCTACGACCACGGCACCGGCTACAACCACATCGCCCTCGGCGTCGACGACCTCGACGCCACCCTCGCCCGCCTCGCCGAGCTCGGCATCGAGCCCGAGAAGCCCCCCTACCGCCCCGGCGGCCGCACCGAGGGCCACCGCATCTGCTTCGTCCGAGACCCCGACGGCTACCGGATCGAGCTGATCGGCGAGTAAGGCCCACGGCTGTTCCTCACATTCATCGACAGGTGGATGGAGGAGGGTCACCGGCTCTCGCCGGTATCGCATCCGACTTTTTCCCCACCGGGGTGGGGCAAGAATCGGATGCGGATCAGCCGGGGCTGATGCCGCCGCCCGCGGGGGCCGGTGAAGGCGCCGGGGCGGGAGCGGGTGCCGGAGCGTCTTCGGGAGCCGGCGCCGGAGCGTCTTCTTCGGCCTCTGCTTCGCCCTGCGGCTCTTCTTCGGCTTCGGTTTCGCCGCCCTCTTCTTCGCTGCCGCCTTCGTAGGTTTCTTCGCCTTCGTAGCTTTCGTAGCCCGAAGAGGAGGTGTGGTCGCTGTCGAGGCCTTCGAGCTCGGCCGGGGAGCTGGGGGTCTCGAATTCAGGGCATTCGCCTTCGTGGGCGGACGACATGTAGGAGGACCAGATCGGGCCGGCGGTGGGGCCGCCGTAGCCGGTGTATTCGCGCGAGGTCGGGTGGCCGACCCAGACCGCGGTCGAGAAGAGCGGCGTGTAGCCGACGAACCAGGCGTCGGAGAGCTCCTCCGAGGTGCCGGTCTTGCCGGCGGCGTCGGAGCAGCCCATGTAGGTGTAGCCGGTGCCGGTGCCCTGGGTGATCACGCCCTCGAGGATCCGCGTCACTTCGTAGGCCTGGCCGTCGCTGAGGACGCGCTTGCCGGGGTCCTTCTCGAAGTTGTCGACCTTGCCGTCGGGGAACTCGACTTTGCTGACGGCGGTGGCGTCGTGGTGGACGCCGCCGTTGGCGATCGTCGCGTAGGCGTTGGCCATTTCCAGCGGCGTGACGCCGATGCCGAGACAGCCGATCCCCTCTGCCGGGACCGACTGCAGGGGCGCTTTGATCCCCAGTTCCCGCGCCATCTTGGTCACGTCTTCGGGCCCGACGTCGAGGTCGAGCTGGGCGTAGATGACGTTGACCGAGTCCCAGGTCGCGCTTTCCAGGTTCATGCTGCCGGCGCCGTGGCCCTCGGAGTTGTTGACGGTCCAGGTGCCGCCGCCGGGGATTTCCAGGGTCATCGGCGAGGTGCCGCTGTAGTAGGTGCTGCCGGGGTCGATCCCCTCCTTCACCGCCGCCGCGAGGACGATCGTCTTGAACGAGGAACCGGGCTGGCGGTGCGCCTGCCAGGCGTAGTTGAACTGGGCTTCGTCCTCGTAGCCTTCGGTCGAGGCGAGGGCGACGATCGCCCCGGTCTCCGGCTCGACCGAGGCGAGGCCGGCCGCCGGGCCGCCTTCCGGGTAGCAGACGTAGCAGTAGCCTTCGACCGCTTCTTCGGCCTTCTGCTGCAGGTCCGGGTCGATCGTCGTGTAGGCCTTGAGCCCGCCTTTGCGGACGGTGTTGAT
>DASZDI010000151.1:0-1978 GCA_035942135.1 Solirubrobacterales bacterium
GGCTGGTGACGATCTGCGGGGGCTCCCCGGGCGGTGGGGTCAGGAGGAAGGGGGCGGCGCAGAGGTCGATTTCGTTGTCGGTGAGGTCGATGCCTAGGGCCTCGGTGAGCTTGCCGGGGCCGGAGCAGAGGTCGAGGTCGCGCTTGTTGCCGCGGCGCCGGCGCATCTGGTCGAGGCCGTGGGTGGGTTCCAGGGCGCGGATCAGGACGGCGGCTGCCTCGCCCTCGGGTTCGGCGACCGCGTTGAGGAGGCTGTGGATGCCGTAGGAGAGGTAGACGTAGGCGTAGCCGGGCGGGCCGAAGAGGACGCGGGTGCGCTCGGTCAGGCCGACATAGGCATGGCAGGCCGGGTCGTCGGCCTCGTAGCTCTCGGTCTCGACGACGACGCCGCCGCAGCCCTCGTAGAGGAGGGTGCAGCCGATCAGGTCCCGGGCGACGTCGTGGACCGAGCGGTCGAAGAAATCACGCTCCAGCCGGTCGGGCACGGACCCTAGGAACGCCCCTCCTGGACGCGCGCCTGGACGGCCGCGAGCGTCGTCCGCGCCTCCTCGAGCTGCTGCGCCAGCGGCGCCGAGCCGGTGCCGCCGGCGATCCGCTTCGACTCCAGCCAGCTGCTGCGCTGCAGCACCTCGTAGTAGGAGTCGTCGAGCTGCTCGGAGCGCTCGCGCAACTCCTCCGGGGTGAGCTCCGAGAGCGATTTCCCGCGCTCGACCGCGTCGCGGACGAGGCCGCCGACGATCCCGTGCGCCTCGCGGAATGGGACGCCGCGGCGGACCAGCAGGTCGGCGACCTCGGTCGCCGCCAGCATCTCGTCGGCGGAGGCCGCTTCCATCCGCTCGCGGTCGAACTCGATCCCCTCGAGCATCCCGGCGGTGGCGTCGAGGCAGGCCTCGATCGTGTCGATCGCGTCGAAGAGCGGCTCCTTGTCCTCCTGCATGTCCTTGCCGTAGGTCAGCGGCAGCGCGTGCATCACGCCCAGCAGGGTCTGGTAGGAGGCAGCGACGCGCGGGCTCTTCGCGCGCAGCAGCTCGGCCGAGTCGGGGTTCTTCTTCTGCGGCATGATCGAGGAGCCCGAGGAGAAGGACTCGTCGAGCTCGCAGAAGCCGAACTCGCTGCTGGACCAGATCACGATTTCCGAGCCGAGGCGGGAGAGGTGCATCGCGCAGGTCGAGGCGGCGCCCAGGTAGTCGAGGACGAAGTCGCGGTTGGAGGCGCCGTCGATCGAGTTGTGGCTGACGTGGGCGAAGCCGAGGTCGGCGGCGACCGAGTCGCGGTCGATCTCCCAGTTGACGCCGGCCAGGGCGCCGGAGCCGAGCGGCATCACCGAGGCGCTGTCGAGGGCGAACTGGAAGCGGAGGACGTCGCGGGCGAGCATCCAGAAGTAGGCGAGCAGGTGGTGGCCGAGGTAGACCGGCTGGGCGCGCTGCAGGTGCGTGTAGCCCGGCATCGTCCAGTCCTTGTGCGCCTCGGCGAGGTCGAGCAGGCGCTCCATCGCCGCCCCGCAGAGCTCGATCGCTTCCAGCGAGTGGATCTGCACGACCATCGCCACGTCGGTCGCGACCTGGTCGTTGCGGGAGCGGCCGGTGTGGAGCTTGCCCGCGAGCGGGCCGATCTCCTCGCCGAGCAGGCGCTCGATCGCCATGTGGATGTCCTCGTCGGCCGGATCGAACTGCAAGCCGTGCTCGCCCATGCGAGCGCGAACGCGGTCGAGCCCCTCCTCGATCCGGGAAAGCTCGGCCTCGTCGAGGACGCCCACCTGGGAGAGGCCGCGGGCATGGGCCTTCGACTGGTCGACGTCGTAGATCGCCAGCTGCCAATCGAAGGGCAGCGAGCGGTTGAGGCGCCAGAAACGCGGATCGGGCTCCTTGCGAAAGCGAGACATGAGGCGGGCGATTATGCCTCTAGTCGCCCTGGCCGAGGGCCGCGGCCAGCTCCTGGCAGACGCGCTCCACCTGCGCCTCGCCCATCGCCGGGAAGAA
>DASZDI010000152.1:0-2140 GCA_035942135.1 Solirubrobacterales bacterium
CTCCACCTACGACAACTACGAGATCGTCTGCGTGGTCAGCGAGGCTGTCCCCCAGAGCGTCCTCGACGAGCTGCGCGAGATCGCCGGCGACCGCCTCCGCCTGGTCGAGTTCGACGGCCCCTTCAACTTCTCCGAGAAGATCAACAAAGGCGCCCTCCACAGCGAGGGCGAGCACCTGCTCTGGCTCAACGACGACATCGACATCACCACCCCGGACTGGCTGGAGCGGATGGTGATGTACTCGGACTTCGAGGGGATCGGCGCGGTCGGCGGCAGGCTGCTCTGGGGAGACGGCCGCCTCCAGCACGTCGGCGTCGGCTTCGACGACGGCCTCCCCGGCCACACCTACCGCGGCTTCCGCGGCGAGTTCCGCGGCTACGCCAACGCCGTCTACATCGCCCGCAACACCCTGGCGGTGACCGGCGCCTGCCTGATGACGCCGCGCGAGGCGTTCGACGAGGTCGGCGGCCTGGCGACGCAGCTGCCGGTCAACTTCAACGACGTCGACTACTGCCTCAAGCTCCACGCCTCGGGCCGGCGGATCGTCTACGACCCCGACCTCGTCCTCTACCACTACGAGTCCTCCTCGCGCGACACCGAGGTGCGGGAGTGGGAGGAAGACCACCTGATCGACCGCTGGAGCCGGCTCGCCAACCCGGACCCGTTCGGAAACCCGAACCTGCGCCGCGGGATGCCGCGGCTCGGCGCCTACTTCTCCTGGATCCCCCGTCGGCCGCCGCGGATGGCGACGATGCCGAAGGCGGCCAGGGCGGCCGCGCAGAGGATCGCCGCCAGAGGGCGGTAGGAGGTTTCCGGCAGCGGCAGGAAGGCCGGGAGGTAGAGGGAGAAGCGGGGGAGTAGCTCGCCTTCAGCCTCCAACCAGGGAGCCCCCGCACCGCCGGGAGGTTCGCATACTGTTCCCCGCCATGAACTACGAGCGCCTCTACTCATTCCGCTTCCGAGACATCGACCAGGACGGCCGCCAGGCCGTCTGGAACGAGATCGCCCCCCACGTCCACAGCCTCATGGGGAAGCCCCAGAAGGTGCTCGATCCCGCCGCCGGGCGCGGCGAGTTCATCGGCGCCGTCCCCGCAAAGGAGACCTGGGCGGTCGACCAGGTCAGCTACGAGGCGGCCTCGTACAAGACCGACACCAAGGTGATCGTCTCGCCGATCATGGACGCCGAGCTCCCCGCCGGCCACTTCGACGGCGTCTACGTCTCCAACTTCCTCGAGCACCTCTACGACCAGGAGGCGATCGCCTCCTTCCTGGAAAAGATGCGCGACGCGATGGAGCAGGGCGGCCGGATCGCGATCATGGGCCCCAACTACCGCTACTGCTCCGACGAGTACTGGGACTGCGCCGACCACTACATCGCCCTCACCCACGTGGCGATCGAAGAGCACCTCTATGCCGCCGGCTTCGAGCCGGTCAAGGTGATCCCCAAGTACCTCCCCTACTCCTTCCGCGGCATCCTGCCCCCCTCCCCGGCCCTGACCCGCACCTACCTGAAGATGCCCCCCGCCTGGAAGCTGCTCGGCAAGCAGTTCCTGGTGATCGGCCGCAAAGAGGGCTAGCCGCTCTTACGCTTCCGCCGGGCCCGGCGTTCGCGCCACTCGCGGATCCCCCAGACGCTGAGTTCGGTCTCGCCGCGGCCGAGGCCGGGGATAGGCGGAGGCGGAGGCGGCGGTTTCTTCGTCTCGTCGGCTTGATGTTTCGGTGAGTTGGTCATAGCTGAAATAGGGTATCCCACAAGAGCAGCGCCAGGGCGAGGATCTCGACGATGAGAGCGGCGGCCGCAACGATGAAAGCCCGGATCAGCCGCTGGATCTTCGCGTCGTTCGACTTCCAGAACCTGTCCAGCTCGTAGGCGAGGCGCCGGTAAGCCTCCGGCAGGTCCTCACGGACCGCGAACAGGCCCTCGTAGAGGCGCACTCCCTTCTCCGCGAAGATCAGGCCCTGCTTCGGCAGGAGGACGAAGACGCCCGTTCCGACGGAGACGAAGAAGGCAAGCAGGGCGGCTACCACCAGGATCCGCGGGTTCGAGCCTTGGAACGCCTGCTGCCCGAGGAACGAGGCCGCCAAGGAGGAGGCCGCCAAAAGCACGCCGGTGCGCGCACGCAGCTCTTCGACGTAGGCC
>DASZDI010000153.1:0-2339 GCA_035942135.1 Solirubrobacterales bacterium
CCTTTCAGCAGGTCGTCGAGCGCATCCAGGGAGGAGATCGTCGGCTCCCAGCCCAGCTCCTCGCGCGCCCGGCTCGTGTCCATCATCGGCACCCCGAGGGCGAGGTCGATCCAGCCCGGGGGGGAGGGCTGCAGGCGCAGCTTCCAGCTCAGGTCGGCGGCGGCGCGCAGGGCGCCCGCCGGCAGCGGGAAGCTGCGGGCGCCGAAGAGCTCGCAGAGCTCGTCGATCCCGATCTCCGGCTCGGCGGCGATGTTGAAGGCGCCGGAGACGTCGCGGACCACCGCCTGCCGGTAGGCCTGGCCGATGTCGCGCGAGTCGACCGCCTGGAAGCGCAGCCGCGGCACCCGCGGCAGCAGCGGGACCAGGCTCTTGCGGACCAGGAAGCCGGGCAGGAAGGGGCCGGCGAAGAGGCGGCGGATCTCGCTCGCGGCCTCGGCTTTGAAGATCAGCGCCGGGCGCAGGCGGACGACCCGCATCTCCGGCGCCCGCTTCTCGATCCCGTCGAGCAGGTCTTCGGTCGCCGCCTTGTGGCGCGAGTAGAAGGAGGTGGGGATGCCGTCGACCGGCCAGGACTCGTCGACCTGCCGCTGCTTCGGGCCGGGGCTGTAGGCGCCGACCGAGGAGGCGTGGACCAGCGCCGGCACCTTCGCCGCCGCGGCCGCCTCGAAGACGCGCCGGCTGCCCTCGACGTTGATCCGCTCGGTGACGGATTCGTCGCGGCTCGGCTGGATCGCCCAGGCGAGGTGGACGACGGCGTCGGCGCCGTCGAAGATCGGCGCCAGGTCGTCCTCGGTGACGTCGGCGCCGACCCACTCCGTCTTCGGCATCTCGATCTCGGGCACCCGGCGGGCGATCCCGGCGATCGACTTCACCCGCGGCTCTTCGCCCAGCGCCTCCAGCACGCTGGTGCCGACGTTGCCGCTTGCTCCGGTGACGACTACGCGCATCTCGCTCACGCTCCCTTCACGGCTGGATCACGAACTTGATCGCGCCGTCTTCCTTCTTCTGGAAGGTCTCGTAGGCCTGCGGGACTTCGTCGATGCCGATCTTGTGGGAGGCGAGGTCCTCGGTCCCGAGCGGGTCGGCGTCGTCGCTGACCAGCGGCATGATCTCGTCGATCCATCTCTTCACGTGGGCCTGGCCCATGCGGATCTGGATTCCCTTGTCGAACAGCTGCATCATCGGGATCGGGTCCATTACCCCGCCGTAGACGCCGCTGATCGAGACGGTGCCGCCGCGGCGGACGCTGTCGAAGCACTGGTAGAGCGCCGACATCCGGTCGATCCCGCCCTTTTCGATCAGCTTCTCGGCGACCGCGTCGGGGAGCAGGCCGGCCGCTTTCTGGGCGAGCTCGCCGATCGGGGCGCCGTGGGCCTCCATCCCGACCGCGTCGATCGTCGAGTCGGTGCCGCGGCCCTCGGTCAGCTCGCGGATCGTGTCGGAGATGTCCTCGTGCTGCTCGAGGTCGAGCGTCTCGATCCCGTGCTTCTGTGCCAGCTCCAGGCGCTCGGGGACGAGGTCGACGCCGATCGCCCGGGCGCCCTGGTGGGCCGCGATCCGCGCCGTCATCTGGCCGATCGGGCCGAGGCCGAAGACGGCGACCGAGCCGCCCTCCGGGATCGCCGCGTACTCGACCGCCTGCCAGGAGGTGGGGAGGACGTCGGAGAGGTAGAGGAAGCGGTCGTCGGGCGGGCCCTCCGGCACCTTGATCGGCCCGAACTGGGCCTGCGGCACCCGCAGGTACTCGGCCTGGCCGCCCGGCACCTGGCCGTAGAGCTTGGTGTAGCCGAACAGCGAGGCGCCTTTTTCTTCCTCGTGGTTCTGGGTAGTCTCGCACTGGGCGAAGAGCTGTCGCTCGCACATCCAGCAGTGGCCGCAGGAGATGTTGAAGGGAATCACGACCCGGTCGCCGGGGGCTATGTGCGTCACCTCGGGGCCGACCTCCTCGACGATCCCCATCGGCTCGTGGCCGAGGATGTCGCCCTCGGTCATGAAAGGCCCGAGGACCTCGTAGAGGTGGAGGTCGGAGCCGCAGATCGCGGTCGAGGTGACGCGGATTACCGCGTCGGTCGCCTCCTCGATCTTCGGGTCGGGGACCTCGTCCACCCGGACGTCCCGCTTGCCGTGCCACGCCAGTGCCTTCATCTCGCTTCTCCTTCGGTAGCCTGATTGATTTCATTGCAACTATCTTCTTCGTACTTACCCGGGCAGGGAGCCCCAAACGTGGCGCCGTTACTGCCAGGCTGGCGGCACGCACACGCCGGACAATTAATGGCGGGGTCCCGTACGGCTCGATCCCCTGCGCCCCTGCAGTTCGTTGGCCATGAACCTCTCCTTTC
>DASZDI010000154.1:0-1688 GCA_035942135.1 Solirubrobacterales bacterium
CCGGCGGGCTGCTGGCGGCGGCGATCGTCGAGAAGGTGATCGGGGGCTTCAACCGCGAGGACGAGGCGGAGCCGGACACCCTCGAGATCGGGGGCCGCCTCTACGAGAGCCTGCCGATCGAGACCGCCGTCGACGCCGAGCGGATCACGATCCGGCGCCTGCGCAAGGTCTCCTCGTCCGTCGGCGAGGTCGACCGCAGCGACGACCGGATCGAGCTCCGGCAGCTCAGCGCCGAGGCGCTCGAGGCCGAGGCCGTCGCCGCGGGCTTCGCCGCCGTCGGCCGCCGCGAGGTCCCCCCTACCCTCGACCACGTCGGCTCGACGGTCGTCCTCCTGGAGAAGGGCCGCTGATGGAGCTGCGCGTCCTCAGCCTCTATCCCGAGCAGATGAACATCTACGCCGACCGCGGCAACATCGTCTTCCTGCAGCGACGCTGCGAGTGGCGCGGGATCGGCTTCGCCCACAGCGGCGCCGGCCCCGGCGATCCGGTCGATCCCGCCGCCCACGACCTCTTCTACGTCGGCGGCGGCCAGGACCGCGACCCGCGCGCCGTCGCCGCCGACATGGTCGCCACCAAGCGCGGGGCGATCGCCGCGGCCGCCGACGACGGCGCCGTGCTGCTGGCGGTCTGCGGCGGCTACCAGCTGCTCGGCCACAGCTACCAGATGGGCGAGGAGAAGCTGCCGGGCCTCGGGATCGCCGACCTCGAGACCGTCCGCGAGCCCGGCCCGCGCCTGATCGGCAACGTGGCGATCGAGGCCGACCTCGGCCCCGGCCCCCGCCTGATCGCCGGCTTCGAGAACCACGGCGGCCGCACCTACCTCGGCACCGACGCCCAGCCCCTCGGCCGGGTCGTCTCCGGCCACGGCAACAACGACCGCGACGGCTACGAGGGGGTCAGGCGCGACAACGTGATCGGCACCTACCTCCACGGCCCCCTCCTGCCCAAGAACGCCTGGCTGGCCGACCACCTGATTGCCTTGGCGCTGGAGCGCCGCTACGGCACCCGTCCCCAACTGGAGCCGCTCGAGGACGACCTCGAGGCCGCCGCGCACGAGTCGGCCCGCCGCGCCGCCGAGCGCGACTGAGGCCCCGCGAGCGCCGAGTCCGCGACAGACCGCCTATATCGCGGTCTCACGCGGACTCGCGAGAGACGCCGCGGCAGATCAGCGGCCGCTGGAGCCGAACCCGCCGCCGCCGCGCATCGACTCGCTCAGCGTCGGGACCTCGACCACCTCAGGAGTGGCGATCGGCGTCAGCACCAGCTGGGCGATGCGATCGCCGGGCTCGACCCGGAAGGTCTCGGCGGGATCGGTGTTGAGCAGCAGCACCCGCAGTTCGCCGCGGTAGCCCGAGTCGATCAGCCCCGGTGAGTTGACCAGCGCGATCCCGTGGTCGCGAGCAAGCCCCGACCGTGGCAGCACCAACCCCGCATGCCCCTCCGGAATCTCCACCCCCACCCCGGTCCCGACGCCCCACCGCTCCCCAGGCCCGATATGCGCCGCCTCACACGCATAAAGGTCCAGCCCCGCATCCCCCTCATGCGCCCGCGAAGGCACCCGCGCATCCTCTTTCAATTTCGCGACAGGAAGCTGCACCCGCAAGACCCTACAAGCGCACTGTCACGAAAGGGGTGGATGCCCCATCTCCAGACACTCAACATCGAGCCATAGCGAGATGTGTCTGGAG
>DASZDI010000155.1:0-2497 GCA_035942135.1 Solirubrobacterales bacterium
GCCGCAGCCGGCGCGCGGCGCGTCCTAAAGATCGTTTCCAGGATCGGAGGCCCGATAGCACCCAAAAGTCTGGAAACGATGAGCGTCGCCGGCGGCGCTCGGCGCGCGACACGGTCGAGGAGATGCTGCGCGAGGAGCTCGGCTTCCGCGGCTTCCGGCCGACGATCGAGGGCGAAGCGCGGGAAGCGGCGGGCTGGGCGGAGCGCGAAAGCGGCCCGCGGCGCGACCTCACCGCGCTGGCGACCTTTACCGTCGACCCTGCCACCGCCCGCGACTTCGACGACGCCGTCTCCGCCCAGCGCGAGGGGGACGGCGCCCGCGTCTGGGTCCACATCGCCGACGTCGCCGCCCACGTCAAACCCGGCTCGCTGCTCGACCAGGAGGCGCGCAGGCGCTGCAACAGCACCTACGTCCCGGGGACCGTCGAGCCGATGCTCCCTCACGCGCTCAGCAGCGAGGCCTGCAGCCTGGCGCCGGGGGTCGAGCGGCTGGCGGTGACGACCGAGATCGAGCTCGGGCCGGGGATGGAGCCGCGCAAGGCGCGCTTCTACCGCAGCCGCATCCGCTCCGACGTCCGCTTGAACTATGACCAGCTGGACGAGATCTTCGCCGGCCGCGAGCAGCCGCCCGCCGAGGTGGCCGAACCGCTCGCCGCCGCCCGCGAGGTCGCCGCCGGGCTGGGGGAGCAGCGCAGCGGCAACAGCCTCGACGTCGAGTCCTTCGAGCCGGAGTTCGAGTTCGACGCCGAGGGGAACGTGGTCGGCGCGCACGGGGTCGAGCAGACCGAGGCCCATCGCCTGATCGAGCGGCTGATGATCCTCACCAACGAGCAAGTCGCCCAACTGCTGGAGCGCGAGCGGGTGCCGGCGATCTACCGCGTCCATGCCCAGCCTGACCCGACCCGGATCGAGCACCTGCTGGAGCAGCTCGCCGCGCTCGGGGTGCCGACCCCGCCGGTGGGGCGCGGCCTCTCGGCGCAGGAGGCGGGGCGCGTCGCCGCCGAGGTGAGCCGGCTGGCGCGGCGGGAGGCCGGGCGACGCGGACACGGGCGCGAGGCGTATACCTCGCTCGTGCTCCGATCCCTCAAGCAGGCCTCCTACAGCGAGCGGAACAGCGGCCACGCCGGGCTCGCCAGCCCCGCCTACTGTCACTTCACCTCGCCGATCCGCCGCTACCCGGACCTGATCTGCCACCGGGCGCTGCTGGCGGTGCTGGGGGAGGGCGAGGATGCGCCGAGCCTGGCCGAGGCGCGCGACGTCGCCGCCGAGTGCTCGGCGCGGGAGCGCGAGTCCGCGCAGATCGAGCGCAGCGCCGACGACATCTGTGCCGCCTACCTGCTCGAACGCGAGCTGGGGGAGCGGGGGCTCGACGCCGTCTTCGAGGGCGAGGTCTCCGGGGTGATCCGCTCCGCCGCCTTCGTCTCCTTCCGCGGCGAGCTCGGCGACGTCTACGAGGGGATGCTGCCCGCGCGGCGGCTGCCGGGCGAGTACTTCGAGCTCGATCGGGCCGAGGTGGCGCTGGTGGGGAAGAACTCCGGTCGCCGGGTCAACCTCGGCGATCCGATATCCGTCCGGGTGGCCGGGGTCGATGCGCCGCGCGGCCGGGCCGAGGTGGAGCCGGCGGACCTGGACGAGGAGGTGGGCGATGAGTAAGAAGCAGAAGAAGAAACGCGAGCCGGCCTCGGGCGACGTCGTCACCAACCGCCGCGCCCGCCACAAATTCGAGTGGGTCGAGAAGATGGAGGCGGGGATCGTCCTGCAGGGCTCGGAGGTGAAGGCGCTGCGCGGCGGCAAGGCGCAGATGACCGACGCCTACGCGGTCGTCGACGACGGCGAGGTTTGGCTCCGCAAGCTGCATATCCCGCCCTACGAGTACTCCTCGGTGGACGCCCACGCGGCCGAGCGCCCGCGCAAGCTGCTGCTGCACCGGGACGAGATCGAGCGGCTGATCGGCAAAACCGCCCAGAAAGGGCTGACCCTGATCCCGACCAGGATCTATTTCAAAGGGCCGCGCGCGAAGGTGGAGCTGGCTTTGGCGCGAAACAAGGAGGGTCGCGACCGCAGGCGGGAGATCGCCGACCGCGACGTTCGTAGAGAGGTCGAGCGCGAGTTCAAGGGAAGGATGCGTTGAGTTGAAACTGTCGAACTACATGCAAGGATGCAGGCCAATGGGTACCCGTAAGAGCCTTCCCGCCGTCTTCGCCGGGATCATCGCTGTCGTCATGGTCGTCCCCGCGCAGGCGAGCGCCGAGTCGTTCCCCGAGAAGGCGAGCGACTACGTCAGCGACAACACCGGCTACTTCGTCGGTGCGCTGCTGGCCGCGATCCTGCTGTTGCTGCTGCTCGTCCGCATCACCCAGCGGCGCAGCAAGGAGAAGCAGCGCAAGCAGGCCGCGCAGCCCTCCGCCCCGCCCGCGGCGGCTCCGCCGACCCCGCCTCCCGGCGCTCCCCCCGTGGCCGCTGCCGCGCCGACCGCCGAGATGGCCGCGGTGCCCGCC
>DASZDI010000156.1:0-2881 GCA_035942135.1 Solirubrobacterales bacterium
GCCTTAAGCCGCTCGGCGACGACGGGGTTGACCTCGGGTCGCTCCCCCGTCAGGACCAGCAGCTCCTTCGTGTTCCGCTTCAGCGCCTCGTCGAGGATCTCCTCGACCCGCTCGGGCGGATGGATGTGCGCTTGGTGCGTCGCGAAGGCGCAGTACTTGCAGTAGCACTGGCAGGTACGCGAGAGGGAGAGCGTGAAGTTGCGGGAGAAGGTGACCCGGCGCACGCCGCCCAAGCTACTGCAACCGCCGGGCCGGCAAGCCCCGAAAGCAAAAGCGCCACCCGGGTGGGTGGCGCTTTCGAAGGTTCGTCTCGGCCCGCTCTAGCTGGCGGGGCGGTCGCTGGTCGGCGTCGCCCGTTTCGGGACCGGCGGCCGGACGTGCTCCGGCGGTTCGGTCGGCGGCAGGCCGCCCGGCTCGAGCACGAAGCGGTAGACGCCGGCAGCCGCCAGGGCACCGACGATCGGGCCGGCGAGGTAGGGCCAGACGTCGCCCCACTCGCTGCCGACGAGGGCCGGGCCGAACCAGCGGGCCGGTTTGAGGGCAGCGCCGGTGAGCGGGCCGATGACCATGACGGCGAAGCCGAGGGTCATGCCGATCGCCAGCGGGGCCCACTCCTTGAAGCTCTTCTCCGAGTAGACGGCGGCGAGGATCACGAGGACGAGGACGAAGGTCCCGATCGCCTCGAGGATGGCGCCCTGGAAGGCGCCGCCGAGAAGGCCGCTGACCTGGGTCGCGCCGTAGCTGGTGGCGCGTCCCTCGTCCTCCAGCAGCCCCTTGGTCAGCAGCGCGCCGAGGACGCCGCCGGAGAGCTGGGCGAGGATGTAGATGAGGCCGTCGAGCGGCTTGATGCGGCGGATGACGATCGCCGCGAGGGTGACGACGGGGTTGAAGTGCCCGCCGCTGACCACCCCGAACATGACGATCAGCCCGAACAACAGGAAGGCGTGGACGAGCCCGACGACGGCGAAGTCGGTGCCGAACTGGGCCTGACCGCCGGTCGAGACGTACAAGACGACGACACTGGTGACGAAGAAGACCAGCAACAGCGTGCCGATCAACTCAGCCAGATATGCGGCGAGACCTCGTTCCTGCACTCTTTCCTCCTCGTTTCCCGTGATCAGGTAAGCGGCGGCAGTCTACCTACATTTGCTCAATGAAATAAGTTCGCCGCGCATGAGAAGGCTTGTCGCGCTGCTGGCGACCGTCCTCGCGCTCGTCGGTTTAGCCGGCTGTGGCGGGGATGGTGCGGAACCGGGCGTGCCGAAAGGCGCGGCGCTCGTGCTCGATTTCACCCCTAACGCCGTCCACAGCGGCATCTACTCGGCGCTCGCCGGAGGCTTCTACCGCGAGGCCGGCGTCGACCTCGAGGTGCAGCCGCCGGGCGAATCGACCGACGCCCCGAAGCTGCTCGCCGCCGGCCGCGTCGACTTCGCGATCCTCGACATCCACGACCTCGGGATCGCCCGCGAGCGCGGCATCGACCTCGTCGGCGTCGCCCCGATCGTCCAGCGCCCGCTGGCGGCGGTGATCGCCAGGGCCGACGGCCCGGTCTGGCGTCCGCGCGACCTCGAGGGACGCCGGGTCGGCGTCACCGGCCTCCCCTCCGACGAAGCCGTCGTCGCCTCGGAGGTCGCGGCCGACGGCGGCGACCCGGCCGAGGTCGAGCAGGTGACGATCGGCTTCAACGCGGTTGCCGCGCTTGCCGCGGGCAAGGTGGACGCCGCCACGGGCTTCTGGAACGCGGAGGCCATCGCCCTGGAGCGACAGGGCGTGCCGGTGCGGATCCTCAAAGTCGACCGCTTCGGCGCCCCTCCCTACCCCGAGCTGGTCCTGACGACTTCTCGCCGGCTGATCGACGAGGAGCCGGAGCTGGTCGAGACGGTCGTCGCCGAGACGCGCCGCGGCTACGCCTTCGTCGAAGACGACCCCGAGGCCGCGCTCGACACCCTGCTCGCCGCGAACCCCGCCCTCGACCGAGCCGACCAGGCGGAGCAGCTGCGGGCCCTGGAGCCGGTCCTCCACCCCGCGCCCTTCAAGCGCCGTGTCCTGCGCGAATGGGCGGCCTGGGACCTCAAGCACGGCCTGCTGGAGCAGCCCCTAGACGTCGAGCAGGCCTTCGACCAGAGCCGGTAGTTCCCGCGCCATCCGCGACCGCGGCACCACCAGGTCCACCCCGGCCGCCTCAGCCGTCCTCCGGGTATCGACGTCCACGTGCGAGTAGTAGCCGAGCACCGGCATCCCGAGCCCGACCAGCGCTTCGGGGTTCTCGACGTCGAGGTCGGCGACGATCAGGTCGATGCCTTCCCAAGAGCTCTGCTGCAGCGCAGGCGTGGTGGTCACCTCGTGCCCCGCGGCGGTGAGGGTCTCCTGGACCTTGCTGCCGAGCATCAGGTCGGTGGAGATGCTGAGGACGCGCGCCATCTAAAGATCTAGAGCGAGCGCCGCTCGCGGAACTCTTCGCGGACGCTCTCGGGACGGCCCCACATCTGCACAACCTCGGAGCGCCCCTCCCGCACCTCGGCCACCCGCATCTCCCCCTCGACCCCGTCAGCGTCCAACTTCTCCAGCACCCCCACCACGGTCTCCGCCGCAGCCGCATGCCCGAAGCTATGGGCAACCAACAGCCGCCACTGCCACCCCTCC
The DNA here is from genome assembly GCA_035942135.1 of Solirubrobacterales bacterium. Taxonomy (GTDB): domain Bacteria; phylum Actinomycetota; class Thermoleophilia; order Solirubrobacterales; family 70-9; genus VAYN01. The sequence goes on from DASZDI010000156.1 coordinate 2,644, forward strand.
CGCGGATACCAATAAACCTGCGCATTGACCTGGCTCAACGCCACCGCGGTATCCACATACTGCGCCTCATCCCCAATCCGCAGATCGACCTCAAGATCCGTCCAGTCCGGCGGCAAAGAGTCGAGGATCCGCCGGAAGTCGTCAGCTAGGCCCATCAGCCGAAGCCTAGCGGGGGAGGTGCGGGGTGCGGCCCCTTCAGACACATCTCGCCTATGGCTCGATGTTGAGTGTCTGGAGG
>DASZDI010000157.1:0-2431 GCA_035942135.1 Solirubrobacterales bacterium
CTCGAGTACCGCTACACCCATTGGATCGTCGACGCGATCAACGGCAGCAACCCCGGCGCCGGACCGCTGGACGCGGTCTTCGTCGGCGGCGGCGCCTTCACCCTCCCCCGCTGGCTGGAGGCGACGCGGCCCGGCTCCCGCTCGCTCGTGCTCGAGGTGGACGGGGACATGGTCGACTTCGTCGAAGACGACCTGGGAGTGCGCGCCTCCTCCGCGATGCGCGTCGCCGTCGGCGACGGCCGGATCGAGATGCTCGACGTCGAGACCGACAGCGTCGACGTCGTCGTCGGCGACGCCTTCAGCGGCCTCACCGTCCCCTGGCACCTGACCACGACCGAGTGGATGGAGGAAGTGCAGCGCGTCCTCAGGCCCGGCGGCCTCTACGCCGCCAACATCATCGACCTGCCCCCGCTCGACTTCCTCAAGGCCGAGACCGCGACCATGCTGGACTCCTTCGAGGAGGTGCGGATGATCACCTACGCCGACGAATTCGGAGCCCCCGCCGGCGGCAACATCGTCCTCATCGCCTCCGATCGCCCCCTCTCAGAACGCGCGGGCTCGGTCGCGATGGGAGCGACCACCTTCGCGGGCCCCGAAGTCGATTCCTTCGCCGCGGACGGCAAGATCCTCACCGACAGCTACGCGCCGGTGGACCAGCTGCTGACGGTTCCCTGAGCGGGCGCCGAGCGTCCCGGCCGCGTCTTCAGCTATCTGTGGGGCAACCTACGGACGAAGGAGAGAGATGGGATCGCTGCGCGAATCGATGACCGGTGAGACGACGATGCGGGAGGTCGTCGAAAAGGAGCTCGGCGAAGAAGTGGTCGTCGTCGCGGCGCTGAGCCAGGGCACCCCGCCGTCGATGCTCTCGATGGTGACCGGCGCCGCGCTGATCAAGCTCGTCTCCCCCCGCGCCTCCAAGCAGCTGCCGAAGCGCTTCATCCTCGCCGTGACGCCGGACCGCGTGGTGGCCCTGAAGGGAACGCCGATCAGCGACGAAGACGGCAACGACACCGGCGCCCACATCAGGGGCGAGATCGCCTCCTGGGACCGCGCCGAAGTGACCGCCACCCGCTCGGCCGAGGACAACGGCGGGACCCTGAACATCCCCGGCGCCTCGATCCCGGTCTTCGACCGCTCCCTCGGCAACCCGCGGGAGCGCGAACTCTTCATGGCCCTCGGCGCCTGACGAGTGGCGAGGGCGGGATTCGAACCCGCGACACCACGATTTTCAGTCGTGTGCTCTACCAACTGAGCTACCTCGCCTGGGCGCCTGGACCGCTTGCGCTGGGGGAAGGCTAGCGGTCGTCGCCCTTTGCCGCCCGGCCCTCGCGGACCTGTCGGGCGGCGCTGCGTCCGGACCGCTCGCGCTCGCGTGAGGCCGCTTGGCGGTCGCGCACCCAGGCCTCCTCGCGCTGCAGCTTGCGCCAGGCGGACAGGCGCTCCGGGTCAACCTGCTCGCGCACGGCGCAGCCGGGCTCGGACTCGTGCCCGCAGTCGGCGAAGCGGCAGGAGGACGCCAGCTCCTCGATCTCGGCGAAGGCCTCGTCGCCCCCCGTCCAGAGGGCAACCTGGCGCAGGCCGGGCATGTCGATCAGCAGGGCGCCGCTCGGCAGCGGGATCAGCTCGCGGGTGACGGTGGTGTGGCGACCCTGGCCGTCCCTCTCCCGCACCGGCAGCGTCTTCTGGCGCTCGGTACCGAGCAGGGCGTTGACGAGCGTCGACTTGCCGGCGCCCGAAGGGCCGAGCAGGGCGCCGGTGCTGCCGGGCTCCAGCACCTGCGAGAGCGAGGGCAGGCCCTCCCCGGCGGGCGCGTTGAGGGCCAGGCCTTCGGCGAGGCCGAGCCGCCGCGCCAGCTTCGCCGCGGTCAGGTGCGCGTCGGGGTCGAGGTCCGCCTTGGTCAGCAGCAGCACGGCGTCGACGCCGCCCGCCGCCGCGAGGGCCGCCAGCCGCTCGATCCGCTGCGGGTTCGGGTCCGGGAGCGGCTCCGCGATCAGCGCCACCTCGACGTTGGCCGCCAGCACCTGCGAGTCGGTGGCGCTGTCGGCGACCCGACGCACGAGCACGCCGCGCCGCTCGAGCACGCGGGCGATCGTGCCGCTCCCGTCGAGGCCGACCCAGTCGCCGGCGACCGGAGCCTCGCCTCGCAGCCGCCCGCGCGCCGGGGCCAGCCGCGGCTCCTCGCCCGGCGAGGCGATCAGCCAGAGGCCACGGTGCTGGGCCAGCACGCGGGCCGGGGTGAGGTCATGTTCTTCGCCGGCCGCCAACTCGGCGGCCAGATCGTCGCGCCGACCCAGGCCGGCGGTGTCCAACTTCATTCGGGATAGCGTCTCACGCATGGATCGTCCAGGTCGCCGTCGCGGCGCGACGCTGCTGGCGGGCGCCGCCCTCGTCGCGGCGCTGCTGCTCGTCTCCGGCGACGAGCGAGCGGACC
>DASZDI010000158.1:0-2595 GCA_035942135.1 Solirubrobacterales bacterium
GCTGCCGACACTGGCGAGTTTGACGCCGGCGCCGACGCCCAACCCGACGAGTTGGTCGACGGCCTCGAGCTCCTGCGCACCGGCAAGAAAGTCGACGGCAAGCTGGTCACGCCGGTCGAGATGGCCATCGCCGCCGCCGCGATCCACGCCTTCAACCGCTGCTTCGAGTGGAAGGGCCGCACCGAATCCGACTACGGCCTCGGCGCCAACCTGAAATCGGTGGTGATGCGAATCCGCGACCGGCCGAGCTGGGATGCCGGCAAGCACGTCCGCCTCGTCGAGTCCGCCTGGCGCGTGCGGTGGTGGGAGCACAACGGGAGTTCGGAGCGGCGTCCAGGGCCGAACGTAATCTACGGCGGGAACGCATTCGAGAACGTCGTGCAGGACGCCGGCGACGAGGCCGCCGGCGAGTCGCTCGACAGGATCAAGAAAAGGCGCCGAACTCGTGGCTGACAAGCGAGAGAACTTCCGCAAAGCGATGGCAGCAGAAGGCTTCTCCTCCGAGGAGATTGCCGAGGCGCTCGCCGAGGTCGAAGCCGAAGGGCTCGACCTGGAGTCGCGCGCCCGCCACGCCAACGTCCCCGCCCTCTACCTCGGCGTCGGCTTCGACGACATCGAGTTGGACGACCGGAAGACGGCGGTGATGGCGGCCCGCAACTGGTCTGTTGCGATCACCACCGAGCAGGACGAAGGCGACGACCTCGCCGCGCGCCGCAAATCCCGCGAGCAGCCCACCCTCGAGCCGGGCCTGCTCGCATGCCTCGCTAAAGGGGACTTCTCGACGCCGATCCCCCGCGGCATCTACCTGTGGTCCGACGGCGCCGACGCTGGCGACGACATCACCGGCTACGGCACCGGGAAGACGCGGATCGCCGCCGCGGTCGCGCAGTACGTGCTGGCAAGCGGCAAGCTGAAGGTGCGGTGGGTCGACATCGTGCGCGCGATGACCGACCTCAACCTGCCGTTCAGGAATCCGACCTATGCCCGCGCCGCCGACCGGCTGCGCCCGCCAGGGGACTGCGAACTCGTGATCCTCGACGACATCGACAAGCAGCCGCCGACCGAGCGCAACATCCAGCCGATCTTCGCCCTGGTCAACGACTGCGTGAACAGCCAGACCCCGCTGCTGATCACCGCCAACCGCCACCCCGACGACCTGCGCCAGGATTGGGGCGACCGCTTCGGCCACGCTGCCTCTTCGCGCCTGATGGCGCACTGCCTGGACATCGAGGTCACCGGCCGCGACCGCCGCTACGACGGGACGGTAGCCGCTTAGTGCCGGGGGTGGCGCTCGTGCGCCTCACCGGGTCGATCCTGTGGGAGCTTCGCCAGCGCTGGGCCTCGGGGAAGCGGGTGTCGCTGACGCTCGACGAGAGGGGCGGCCGGCGGGTCGAGGGACAGGTCCAACGGGTCTCTCCGACCGGCGCATGGGTGAAGGTGAACGGCATGATGATCCCGACCGAGCTCATCTTGGCGGTCCACAACCCGGCCTTCTGCGGCGGCGACTCCACCTGGCGCGGCGGCGCTTGGCACTTCGAGTCGCCGCGCATCCTGCCGCAGGCCGAGGAACTGCCCGGCATCCGGGAGATGCTGGCGGCATGATCGGCACCTGGACCCCGCCCGAGGGCGCGCAGCTGCTCCTCGAGGTAGAAGTCGGCGGCGATCACATCCCGGCCGGCTCCAAGAACGACTTCGCCGCCCGCTTCAAAGACAAAAGCGGGAAGTGGCGGGTGAAGATCGTCTACGACAAAAAAGGCAACGAGCGGGCGATCATCAGCGTCACCGACTCCAACAACCGCGCCCTGGAGAAGCGCGCCAAGGTCATCCAGGAGGCGGTGCTGAAGGCGGGGGTGCAGGACGGCTTCACGATGCCCGACGCCGACCGACCCCTTGCCGTCGCCTGCACCTTCTACCGGCAGCGGGCGCGGACTAGGCAGTACGGCAGCGGGCGCAACGAGCGGGTGCTGAAGGAGACCGCGCCGGCGTGGCCCATCTCGGCGCCGGACGCCACGAAGCTCTGGCGCGGCTTCGAGGACGCGCTGACCGGCGTGGTGTGGCACGACGACGCCCGCGTGGTCGGACAGGTGATCGCCGAGGACTTCGTGGAATGGTGGGAGGAGCCACGCACCGTCTTCGCCCTCTACGGCCTGCCGGCGACCGTCGCCGAGCGGCGCCTGGTCGAACCCGAGCACGGCACGGCTGGGCAGTCCTCGCTTCTTGCCTCGTCGTCGTAGTGTAGGCTGCTGAAGCAAGTTCATTCACCCGATCAAGGAGTCCACCCGAAGATGTTGCTTTTCCGCGGCGCGGCGGCGGTAGGTGCATCCGCTGCCATCTCGCAGGTGTTCTTCAAGAACCCCATTCCGCTGGTCGTGCTCGGCGGTTTGGTGCTGTTCATGTTCGGGCTGATTGGAATGAGCGACAGGAGGCAATACAGATGATCGGGAAACGCTTTATCGACGCCGACGCGCTGCTCGGCAAAATCCACTTCCGCGAGGACTCGGCGCTGGGGAAGTGGTTGCTGAGACAGCCGAAAGCGCCCAAGCTGATCGGCCGCCAGAAGGCCGCCGAAATCTGCGAGGTCGGGTCCCCCTACAT
>DASZDI010000159.1:0-1958 GCA_035942135.1 Solirubrobacterales bacterium
AGGAAGACAAGGTCGTCGAGGTGATCGAAACCTCCGCGACCAGCACCGACCCGGCGGACTGCGAGGCGCTGGCGACCCGATCCTTCCTCGAGCAGACCCAGTTCAGCGAAGGCAAAGAAGCCGTGAAGAGCTGCGAAGAAGACGCCGAGGAGACCGAAGGCGACCCCGAGTCGGTCGAGGTCACCGAAGTCGAGGTCGACGGCTCCAGCGCCACGGCCGACAGTGAGTTCGTCGGCGGCGACTTCGACGGCCAGGTCCTCTCGGTCGCCCTCGTCGAAGAGGACGGCGAGTGGAAGATGGACGAGATCACCGGCTTCGCCAAGCTCGACCAGGAGCAGCTGGCGAGTTCGCTGGAAGAGTCCTTCCAGAGCGGCGAGAACGGGCTGGACGCGGAAGTCGCCTCCTGCATGGGCGACGCGCTGCGCGAGCTCTCCGAGCCCGAAGTCGAAGAGGTCGTGTTCGGCGGCTCCTCCGAACCGATCGTGGAACTCCTCGAAAGCTGCGAATAAGCAGCATCCAGGAGGCCCCCGCCGAGCGTCTGGCTATGCTCGGCGGGTGAGCCTCCAGGAGCAGTTCGAGACGGATCCGACGGCGCCCTCGTCGGGCTCCGCGGCGCCCACCGAGCCCGGTGCGGACCGGATCGAGCGGCTGCTCTCTGGCCTTAACGGCCCCCAGCGCGAGGCGGTCGAACACGGCGGCGGCCCGCTCCTCGTCCTCGCCGGCGCCGGCTCCGGCAAGACCCGCGTCCTCACCCACCGGATCGCCTACCTGCTCGCCACCGGGCAGGCGCGGCCGGGGGAGGTCCTCGCGCTCACCTTCACCAACAAGGCGGCGGCGGAGATGCGCGAGCGGGTCGGTCAGCTGGTCGGCCGCTCGGTGCGGGCGATGTGGGTGACCACCTTCCACTCCGCCTGCGCGCGGATGCTGCGCGTCGACGCCGAGCGGCTCGGCTACTCGAAGGGCTTCACGATCTACGACCAGGCCGACTCGCTGCGGATGCTGAAGCGCTGTCTCACCCAGCTCGGCGTCGACCCGAAACGGTTCCCGCCGCGAGCCGTGCAGGCGAAGATCTCCGGCGCCAAGAACCAGCTGCTCGAAGCCCCCGCCTACGAGGAAACGCATGGCAGAGTCTTCGAGGAGATCGTCGCCGAAGCCTTCCCGCTCTACGAGAAGCGGATGCTCGAAGCCAACGCGATGGACTTCGACGACCTCCTCGTCCGCACCGTCAACGCGATGGAGCTCTTCGAGGACGTGCGCGAGCGCTGGCGCCGCACCTTCCGCCACCTCCTCGTCGACGAGTACCAGGACACCAATCGTGCTCAGTACCAGATGCTGAAATTGGTGGCAGGCCAGCACCGCAACTTGACGGTAGTGGGAGACGAGGATCAGTCAATTTACGGTTTTCGCCACGCCGACATCCGCAACATTCTTGACTTTGAGCACGACTTTCCGGAAGCCGAGACGGTCAAGCTCGAGCAGAACTACCGCTCGACGCAGACGATCCTCTCGGCCGCCAACGCGGTGGTCGAGCGCAACCGCGAACGGCGGCCGAAGGCGCTCTGGACCGAGGACGAGGGCGGCGAGCTGGTCCAGCTTTCCGAGCTGCGCGACGAGCACGAAGAGGCGCGCTGGGTCGCGGGCGAGATCGAGCGGCTGGGGGAGGAGCACGGCGTCGCCCGCTGCGACGTCGCCGTCTTCTACCGGACCAACGCGATGAGCCGGGTGCTGGAGGACACGCTCAACCGCTTCGACGTCGGCTACCAGGTGATCGGCGGCACCAAGTTCTACGAGCGCGCCGAGGTCAAGGACGCGATCGCCTACCTGACGCTGCTCGTGAACCCGAGCGACGTCGTCGCGTTCGAGCGGATCGTCAACTCGCCCCGCCGCGGGATCGGCAACACCACCCAGGGCAGGCTGGCCTCGCACGCGAACACCACCGGGATGCCGATCTGGGAGGT
>DASZDI010000160.1:0-7092 GCA_035942135.1 Solirubrobacterales bacterium
GGTCATCACCCCCCGGAACCGCTCGTCCCGATGGACGATCGCCCGCAGCAGCGCCTGGCAACGGATCGACTTCGAAGCGACCCGCACCGGCTTGGTCCCAGCCCGCCCCAGCATCGCCTCCGCATTCGCCCACATCGCCTCCAGGTCGACAAACGCGAACGGCGCCTCCACCTCAGCGAAGATCCGCTCGTAGCGCTCGTGCGACTGCAGGGGAGGGGCGGGCACGGGCGGCAGCCTATCCGCGGGATCGAACGGCGCTTAGTCTTCTCGTATGACGGAAGCCATCTTCGGACTTCTCGGTGTCCTGGTCGGGAGCGGGATTACGTGGGGAATGGAGCTGTGGCGAGCCCGCAGGGGCGACAGCGACCAGGCACGCGTCGCCGCGCGGCTCGTGATCGACGAGCTGCAGTCGATCGACAATGCTCGGACGGTGAACGAGCCGGAGCCCAGGAGGCAGAAGGAGCTCGCTCTCCAGCAGGACGCCTGGCACTCGCACCGAGCCGTACTTGCCCGTGAGCTTTCCTATGACGGCTGGCGGCAGGTCAGGCTCGCGTACGACGCGCTGTCCTCGCCTCAGCGCTCTTCTGCCGGCGAGCGCTACGTCGACGAGCAGTACGAGAAGGCAATGCAGGTTCTCAAGCCGGTTGCGTCCCGGCGCCGCTACTGGCCGCAGCGACTATGGGCGCGACTAACGCGAAGCGACTAACGCATCAGCCTAGAGCGAGAACCAGCGAGAGCGCTTCCTCCACCCCTCGCATCTCGCCCGCATTCAGGTGTCCCTCCAGCTCATCCAGCCGACGCACGTCCAGGGCACGCAACTGCTCCACCATCACCCGTGTCCGCTGCCCGGCGATATCAACCTCAGGCCGAAAGCTCGCCGCCTGTGCGCGTCGTGAGGTAGGAGCGACAAGGACGGGCGAGAGCCCAAGGAGCTCGTCTGCCTGGACGAGGACGGCGTAGCGAGGCCCGTGCTGCTCATGTCCACGACGCGCGGGAAGCCGCACGCGGTAGACATCGCCGCGCGTCACTCAGGCCACTCGGCGGCTATCGCGTCCATGTCAGCCATCACTCGACCGCGCGCCGCGCGGTCGACGGGATCGTCCGCGAGTCGGGCAACCTCCGCCGCAAGCCCTGAACGTCTCCGCTCGCGCTCTGCGGTCTCGGCGATCGCCTGGCGAGCTGCCTCCGCCCGGGTCAGCCCCCGCTTGCGGGCGATGTCCTCTAAAGCGGACCAGCCGTCGGCGCCAAGACGAAGCGAAAGCGGATGGGAAGCCATAAGAGCAGTGTAGCGCGTTCTGCGCTACACCTTCAAGGGTACGAGCGGTCAGACCCCGCGTGGATCGAGTTGATCGACTACCTCGAACTCGCCACCAACGGAGAGGGAGGGATTCGAACCCTCGAGAGAGCTTGCGCCCCCTACTCGCTTAGCAGGCGAGTGCCTTCAGCCACTCGGCCACCTCTCCACGCGCTGCGGACGATTGTAGGTACTGGAGGCCGAGGGGGCTAGCTCCCGTCTACAGTCAGCGGCATGGACACGAAAGCCGATTCGGGTCGCGGCGCTCACCTCGGGCGGCGGACCAAGATCATCGCCACGGTGGGGCCGGCCTGCTGGAAGCCGGCGGTGCTGGAGCAGCTGGTGGAGGCGGGGGCGGACGTCTTTCGGCTGAACTTCTCCCATGCCGGGCAGGAGCGGCAGGCGGAGGCGATCCGGGGGATCCGGGAGGCTGCGGAGCGGGTCGGGCGGGAGGTGGCGATCCTCGGGGACCTGCCGGGGCCGAAGCTGCGGATCGGCTCGCTGCGGGGCGACGTCGCGGAGCTGGAGACGGGAACGCACGTGATGCTGACGCCGGAGGACGTGGAGGGGGACCGCGACACGATCCCGGTCGCCTGGAAGGGGGTCTCCGACCTCGACGAGGACCAGCTCGTCTACCTCGCCGACGGGGCGATCCGGCTCCGCGTCAGCGACTCCGACGAGGACGAGGGGGTCGAAGCGGAGGTCGAGGTGGGCGGGACGCTCTCCTCCCACAAGGGGATGAACATCCCCGGCGGGGCGCCGCTGCCCGCCGCCACCGAGGGGGACCTCGACTGGGTCGACTTCGCCGTCGAGCAGGGCGTCGACATCCTCGCCGTCTCCTTCGTCTCCTCCGCCGCCGACCTGGTGCCGGTCCGCGAGCGGCTCGAATCGCTCGGCGCCGACATCCCGCTGATCGCCAAGATCGAGCGCCGGCAGGCGACCGAGAACATCGACGAGATCGTCCGCGAGGCGACCGGCGGGATCATGGTCGCCCGCGGGGACCTCGGGATCGAAGTGCCGCTGGCGCAGGTGCCGATCGTCCAGAAGCGGCTGATCCGCGCCGCCGGCTGCCGCTCCAAGGCGGCGATCACCGCGACCCAGATGCTGGCCTCGATGGTCAGCGCGCGGCGGCCGACCCGGGCCGAGGTGACCGACGTCGCCAACGCGATCTACGACGGCTCCGACGCGGTGATGCTCTCCGAGGAGACCGCGGTCGGCCAGCACCCGGTCGAGGCGGTGCGGGTGATGGACCAGATCGCCCGCGCCACCGAGCCGGACCTCCCTTATGGCGAGTGGCTGTTCCGCCGCACCGACCAGGCGACCCAGGACATCGCCGACTCGGTCGCGCAGAGCGCGGTCGGTGCCGTCTACCGGCTGGGGCTGAAGGCGATGGTGGTGCCGACGACCAGCGGCCGCACCGCCCGGCTCGTCTCCGCCCACCGCCCGAACGTGCCGGTGCTGGCGGTCTCGCCGCGCATCGAGACGGTGCGGCGCCTTAACCTCCTGTTCGGCGTGACCGCGGTGCGAACCGACTACGACTCAGACGTGCGGGGCCTGCTCGACATGTGCGCGGAGATGGCCGCGCGCCACGGCATCGCCGAGTCCGGCGACCTGATCGCGATCACCGCCGGCCTGCCCGAGCAGGAACTCGGCACCAACCTCTTCGAGGTCCACCGTGTCCCCTGACGGACCCGCCGCGCGGCTCGAGCGTGAGGGCGAGCTCGCGGTCATCACCCTCGACAGCCCGCCGCTCAACCTCTTCGACCAGCGGATGATCGACGACTTCAAGGCGGCGATCGCCGACGTTGTCGCGACCCCGCCGCGGGCGCTGCTGATCCGGGCCGAGGGGCGCGCCGTCTCCGGCGGCGTCGACGTCCACGTCTTCGAGGGGCTGACGCCGGAGCAGGGGAGCGCGCTTTGGGACGACCTGCTGGGGATGATCGACCAGATCGAGCGGCTGCCGGCGCCGGTCGTCTTCGCCGCCCACGCCCTCACCCTGACCGCCGCCTTCGAGATCTCCCTCGCCTGCGACCTGATCGTCGCCTCGCCCAAGGCGAAGTTCGGCCTGGTCGAGAAAGTGGTCGGCCTGACGCCGTCGATGGGCGGGACCCAGCGCCTCGCCGAGCGCGCCGGCTCCGGCCGCGCCCGCCACTTCGTGATGTCCGGCGGGATCTTCGGCGCCGAGGAGATGGAGCGCTGGGGCGTCGTCAACCTGCTCTACGAGGACCACGACTTCGACGCGGCCGCGCGGCGGCTCGCCGAGGAGCTGGCCGCCGGCCCGACCAAGGCCCACGCGATGACCAAGCACATCCTCCGTCGCTTCCGCGAAGGCGGGATGCCCGCCGCCGACGAGGCGGTGCGGACCGAAGCCGCGGACCTGTTCGCGACCGAGGACCTGCAGAGCGCCGTCCGCACCTTCCTCGAGCACGGCGGCCCCGGCCACGCCGAGTTCCACGGCCGCTGAGCGCGGGTAGGGTGGGCCCGATGCCCGATACCGACTTCGACCTGATCGCCAAGGGGATGACCCAAGCGGTCCCCTTCGCCGGGCACCTCAACCTCGAGATCACCGAGATCTCCGAGGGCGAGGCGACCGTCGTCCTCCCCGAGCGCGACGAGCTCAAGAACCACGTCGGCTCCCAGCACGCCGGCGCCCTCTTCACCGCCGCCGAGACGGCCTCGGGCGCGGCCTTCGTCGGCGCCTTCGCGGCGCGGATGGAGAACATCACCCCGCTCGCCCGCAGCGCCGAGATCGCCTACGAGAAGATCGCCAGAGGCCCGATCACCGCCCGCGCCCGCCTCGGCGTCCCCGCCGACCAGGCCCTCGCGACGCTCGACGCCGACGGCAAGGTCGAATTTCCCTGCGAGATCGAGCTGACCGACGGCGAGGGCACCGTGGTCGCCGCCGCCAACGTGCGTTGGCACGTTCGGCTCAAATCGGGTAGCTGACCCAGGTACTTCGACCGAAGGAGCGAGCATGGCGACGAGAAACGGCAGCGCGGAGTGGAAGGGCGACCTCAAAGGGGGCGCCGGCACGGTCAAGGTGGGCGAGGGCGCCTTCGAGGGCAGCTACTCCTTCACCTCGCGCTTCGAGGAGGGGGAGGGAACCAACCCCGAGGAGCTGATCGCGGCGGCCCACGCCTCCTGCTTCGCGATGGCGCTGAGCAACATCATCGCCGAAGACGGCCAGTCGCCCGAGTCGGTCAACGCCCACGCCGCCGTCCACCTGCGCAACGTCGACGGCGAGCCGACGATCGCCCGCATCGAGCTCACCGCCGAGGGATCGGTGCCCGGCATCGACGAGGACGCCTTCCGCGCCTACGCCGAGAAAGCCAAGGCCGGCTGCCCCGTCTCCCGAGCCCTCGGAGCCGTCCCCGAGATCGAGCTAGACGCCCGCCTCGTTTAGCTCAACGAAGCTCCACCGGCTCCAAGCCTCCACTCGCCTAGAATCCCCGATCCCGCGCCTGTAGCTCAGTTGGATAGAGCGTCGGTCTACGAAACCGAAGGTCACAGGTTCGAATCCTGTCAGGCGCGTTGACCTGCTCCCGCTTGGGGAAGCTGGTTTGCGGGGCTTCGCTGCTCGGCCGGGAGGCCGAAAAGGCCGCTGGGGCAACGCTTGGGGCAACGTGAGGTCCCGGTAGAGGTTCGGCCCGGCCCTTGAGCGGTTGCTCCCGTCCACCTACGTTCGCCGCCGACAAGGGACAAAGTGCCCCCGCGCCGGTGGAACAGCCGGAGGCGTTGGCACAGGAGGCGATGCTCCCATGCAAGAGAAGGGTATTGGCCCGGTCGCGAACCGGGATGCGGCGACCGACGAGGCGATCATCGGCCTGCTGGTCGAGGACCGGGGCCTTGGTCGAGCGGCGAGGTGGAGCGGATGATCGGCTTGCGGCCGCGGACGGCCTGGCGAGGCTGCGGCGCAGTGGGCTCGTAAACCAATGCAGGGACTTCGTTGATTACGGCACCCGCCGACGCGCCTCTCTCACCAAGTCGTCATATGCCTCTACAACGACGTCCGCAAGCTCTCCGAGCTCGCGACGATGCGCTTGAAATCGACGGTAGGTCTCGTCTCCGGGGGGATGGCTGCGCACCCATTGCTTCTCGTTAAGTTCGAAAAAGCTGTTACCTGATTCGGCTGGCACGCTATAGGAACTAAGTTGTTCGGTAAAGCCCTTGATGGCGTCATGGAGTCGAGTGCGCTGTCCCTCCAGCACTTGATCATGAAACTGATGCTCAACGGCATCTCGACTCGCTCGATAGCCGTAGAGGGGATAGATGATTCGATCAGGCCAAGCATTTCCGAAATCGTGTTCTTTCAGGAAGTTGATCTCATTCCTTGAAACGAGTTTGACGAGATCCTCGAACGTCGCTTTATCGGCCGTCCTAAGCGCCGTATCCAACTCCGTCTTGTCATCGACCGACGTTTCTCCGTAATGGTGGTGCTCGATGTGTGCCCCGTGGACAACGTCTCCGTGGCCACTATGAATGAGGCTGTTCTGTTGCCCGCCGCCCTTCTGGCTTACTTGAACCCCCGCCCCTGCGGCCGTCTCCCTCGATCGGGTGGTCAGCCAGGTGACGCAGGCGACCACCAGGAGCCCAGCGGTAGCTGGTATCGCCCACGAGGTTGGCTGGGTAGAGCTGTCAGTGGCGAAGGTGAGAAGGACCGCAGCGCTCAGCGCGACCAAGCCACCAGCGATCGGGTGGATCCATTGCTTCATGCGAGACGATGATGGAGCAAGCTCAGGAGGCGCTGCGCAGGAGTTCGGAAACGACCTCGCCAGGCTGCTGCCCGCGCTCGCTGGCGATCCGCTCCAAGCGCTTTGCGTCATCGCCCTCGACGTTGACGAGGATCGACAGCTTGGCATTGGGGTTGCCCTTATGCATTTCAATCTGATCCAGGCGGACGCGGTCAAGCTCGGCGTCAAAGTCGCCGGGCTGAGGATCAGGATCAGTCCAAGGGTCCTTGGTCATCTCAACTGAGGATTCTACGCTCCCGCTCAGTGGCATCCCAGCCGGTGACTATCAGCCAAGAGGTTGGATCAATGGTGCGCTCGAGAACGAGGGTGAGCGTTCGGCCACCATTCGTTTTCCCAATGAGCAGCAATCGGTCTTCCTCCTCGCCACCTCCACGGGGGTTTCGCATCGTCGCGTGAAGATTGCGAGGCAGCTGCTCGGCTTCCTCAGTCGAGATGCCGCGCGCGCCGAGCTTGACGCGGGCTGCGTCCGTTGCCAGTAGCTGAGCGATCATCTCTCCCATCGGCGGGCATGTCTATAGGACGATCCCGAATGGTGCTTGTCCCTCAAGCTCCGGCTGCCACGCGGAAGCCGCAGTCAAGCTGCCGCAAGGCAGGATGCGGCCCATGGACTGCCCGACTTGGGACGGAAGGTCGTCTCGAACCAGCGGAAGTGGATCTCTTGGACGAGCCGGACATCGACCGGCCAGGGAGCTTCCGAGGTCGCTACGACTTCAAGCCAACGCAGGACGTTCTGCCCGCTGTGCTGAATTTCCTCAGCGGTCGGGAGCGGGTCGTGGCCAAGCTCGGCTGACGCATCAAATGCACCCGGCACGCTGCCTGCCTATCTCGTAGTGCGCCTACGCGGACAGGGGCCTGTCGGCGGTGGCTCGCGCTTCCGCCTGGGACTTGGACGCATCCGCTAGGCGCATGGCCGTTTGAGTCGAGCGCTCGATCTCGGCATCGGTCAGATCAAAGCGGGGGCGGCCGTTGCTTTGCAGCCGATTTCGGCGACCCGCTGCAAGGATCTTCAAGTTGTCGCGATCCTGGGGCATGTGCCTAGGGTACTCC
>DASZDI010000161.1:0-2112 GCA_035942135.1 Solirubrobacterales bacterium
CCGTCGGCCTGCTCGTCCTGACCGGAATCGCCAGCCAGGCGGAGAGCCTCTCGGAGAAGCTCCGCGCAGGGGCAACCGAGGTGGAGAGCCTGCTGCGCGATCTCGGCGTCAGCTCACCCACCGCCGCCGACGCGAACGCCGACGGCAGCGCCTCGATCAGCGCGGGCTTCGAAGCTCTGACCCACGGCCTGATCGGCGGGATCGACAAGCTCGCCTCGCTCGCCGTCTTCCTCTCGTTCACCGCGCTCAGCCTCTTCTTCATGCTGAAGGACGCGCCGACGATCGGCGGCTTCGTCGAGCGTCATCTCGGCGTTCCCGTCCAGCTCGGGCACTCGATCCTGGACCGGGTGGCCGGCAGCCTGCGCGGCTACTTCCTCGGAGTCACGGTGGTCGCCGCCTGGAGCGCCCTGCTGGTAGGAGCCGGGGCCCTGCTCCTCGACGTCCCCTTGCCCGGCACGATCGCGGCGGTCACCTTCGTCGGCGGGTACGTCCCCTACCTCGGCGCCTGGACGGCCGGCGCCTTCGCGGTCCTGATCGCCCTCGGGGGCCAGGGCCCGGAGACCGCGCTGGCGCTCGCCCTCGTCGTCCTGCTCGCCAACGGCATCCTGCAGCAGATAGTCCAGCCGATCGCCTACGGCGCGGCGCTGAAGCTGCATCCGCTCGCCGTCCTGATCGTGACGATCGCGGGCGGCTGCCTCTTCGGCACCGTGGGCTTGGTGCTGGCGGCGCCGTTGCTCTCCGCCGCCATCCGGATCTCCTCCGACGTGAAGGCGGCCCAGGGAGACGCGCCCGCCGAGACCGCTCCCTCCGGGGGCGGACTCAGCCGTGAACCAGGATCTTGAGGCCGATTATCGCTCCGGCGAACAGCATCGCCACGACCAGCAAGGCCGCCGCTTGCCGGGGCGCCGCGTCGGCTCGCCGACACGCGTACCCGACGCCGATGAACAGCTCCCCGAAGGCGACGGCGAGCGCGAGCGTCACCGCGGTTTCGCCCTTGAGAACGCCCAGCGCGCCGAGCAGGAGCAGCAGCGCGGGGAGCAGCTGGACGCTGACCATCGGCCACTCGCCGCGAAGCTCTTCCCGCACGGTTGCCGCCCGCGGGGCCTCGCCTTCGATCCAGCGGCCGATGACGCGCGCGTAGACGTGTGCCAGGAAGAACACGACCGCGGTCACGCAGAGGTAGATCTCCACGATCCCCGGCCTGCCCGGGTGCTCCGCGCTGGCCCCGGCGATGATCGACGAGCCGAGGATCAACCCGTATATCCCCACGCCGACGTTGCGGGGCAGCTGATGCGGCAGGGGCTTAAATCGGGCCATCGGTCATCAGGCTAACTTCAAAGGCTCGATGTCAACCGCGGCGATAGAGACCGGACGAGAAGCGCGACGGCGAGTGCCGCGCTCCCTGCACGCCGACTGGCGGCCTTCGCCGGACCGAGCCGATCCGGTCGAGGTGCTCGGCTCCCAGGACCGGACCCGGGTGCAGAGCCTGGTCCCCGTTCGCTACGAGAGGATGCTGGCTTCGGCCTTCACCTTCTACCGCGGCGCCGCCGCGATCATGGCGGCCGACCTCGCCACCGCCCCTGACACCGGCCTGCGCGTCCAGCTCTGCGGCGACGCCCACCTCTCCAACTTCGGCATCTTCCAGTCGCCCGAGCGCCGCCTCGTGTTCGACGTCAACGACTTCGACGAGACCCTGCCTGGCCCGTTCGAGTGGGACGTGAAGCGACTGGCGGCAAGCATCGCCATCGGCGGTCGGGACAGGGGCTTCAAGCGTCGCGAGCGGCGCGGCGCGGTGCTCCGGTCGGTAGCCGCATACCGCGAGGCGATGGCCGAGTTCGCGGCGATGCGCCGGATGGAGGTCTGGTACTCGCGCCTGGACGTCGCCGAGATCTCACGAAGCCTGGAGGGCGAGGCCTCCGACGCCGACCGCCGCCGACTCGCGAAGAACGTCGCCAAGGCGCAGGGCAGGGACAGCCTGCGGGCGTTGAGCAAGCTGACCGAGGTCCGCGACGGGCAGGTCCGGATCGCCGCCCGCCCGCCCCTCCTCGTTCCGATCGAGGAGCTGGCGAGAAGCGAAGAAGTCGACCCCGACGAGCTCTCCTCGATGCTGGT
>DASZDI010000162.1:0-4244 GCA_035942135.1 Solirubrobacterales bacterium
ATCCCGGTGTTGCCGCTGGTCGGCTCGACCACCACCGAGCGCCCCGGCTCGACCAGCCCCTCCTCTTCGGCCGCGTCGATCATCGCCACCCCGATCCGGTCCTTCACCGACCCCCCGGGGTTGAAGTACTCGAGCTTGACGCAGACCTCCCCCTGCGCCCCCTCGGACATCCGGTCGAGCACGACCATCGGGGTGTTGCCCACGACCGCCGATGCCTCAGCTCCGATCCGCATCAAGGGCCGCGTCTAGCCGGATCCGCGCGGTTTACGCCGTAGCCCGTTCGCCAGGAACTCGATCAGCCTGAAGTCCCAGCGCTCCCACCGCTCCGGCGACGGGGGCTCGCGCCCCTCCCAGTCCACCAGGCCTATGGTCTGGTCGAGCGGGACGTCTGCCGGAGGCACTTCCGGGGGTGAATGAGTGGAACGTTTAGTCATCTAGATCAACTCGGTGATGAGCGTACCAAGCGCGATCAGGGAAAATCCGAGACCGGCCAGGAAGACGCACAGCGAGACCATGATCGCCCTCGCGACAGCATTCCCATCCTCCTGAGCTCCTCGGGTCGCCTTCTCCAAGGTCCGCAGAGAACGAACGTGGATACGCCAGAGATCTGGCTCGGTCAGAAAACGGTCGGAGGTGTAGAGCGCGATTTCATCGGCCGCAATGGCCGCGAAGGGATGAGGCTTGACCAAGCTCCAGATGGCAACCGCGACAGCGGCGGCCAAGCAGATCACGGAAGCAAGCAGTGCCGCTCCGATGACCGCCCGGACAGGTCCCTCGGTCGCGCCCAGGACGGTCCCCGCACTGCCACCCATCAGCGCCAGCACACCAGCCCCGAAGCCGGCGATCTGGCCGCCACGGGTCCGCAGCGACTCCGCCCGGCGCTGCTGGTCCTCCAGCAATCGCTGGGCCTCCTCCACGTACCAGGCGATGGCGGCAGGGTTCGGCTCCACCCTTACCCAAGGGCTCGAGCGCCCTTTCTCTCCCCCTGCGGCTAGATGAAGTACATGCCGCTGCCGGCCTCTTCGGCCTCGCGGCGGGCGACTTCGGCGATCGTCGTCTGGCCGAAGACCTTGCGCAGGGCGGTGACGCCCTCGGCCCAGATGCCGCCGGCCTCGTCGGCCTCGTCGCCGACCTTGCCGTCGAGGGCCTGGACCACCTCGAGCACGGTGATCTCCTCGGGCGGCTTCGAGAGCGTGTAGCCGCCGCGCATGCCGCGGTGGCTGGTCAGCAGGCCCGCCCGGCGCAGGGTCGAGAACAGCTGCTCGAGGAACTGCTCGGGGATCTCGCGGCGCTCGGCCAGCTCCTTGATCGGGATCGGCCGCTCGCCGGAGCGGGCGAGCTCGGCGAGGGCTACAACCGCGTATCTGGACTTTGAGGTAATAGAGATCACAAGAGACTTTCTACCGCACCCTTCGGCTGAGTAGGATCGGCTCGAAGGGGCCGGGATGCCACCCATGCCCGTAAACGCAACCAACGAACGGAAGCAGTCCTGAGCAGCGAGCGCCCCCACTGTCTTGTGATCGACGGCCACCCGCTCGTCCGACTCGGCATCCGGGAGGCGATCGAGGACGGCTTCGTCGTGCACGAGTCCCGGACCCGTGACGAGGCACTGGACCTGGTCCGGGACATCGGCCACTTCGACGTCGCGATCGTCGACATGCGCCGGCGCGGCAACGGCGACGCCGACTCGATCACCGGCCCCGAGGCGGTGGTGATGCTGCGCCGCTCCAGCCCCGCGCTCGGCATCGTCGCCTACGGCGAGCTGCCCGAGCGCCACCTCGCCGGCGAAGCCCTGCAGGCGGGCGCCAGCGCCTACGTCTCCCGCACAGCCGGCCCCGAGGCGCTGCGGCGGGCCGTCGACGCCGCCGCCGCCCAGGAGCGGTTCGTCGACCCGGACGTGCCGCCAAAAGGCAGCCGCGGCAAGCTGACCCGGCGCCAGCGGGAGATCCTGCAGCTGCTCGCCGACGGCGAGTCGACCACCGTCGCGGCCCGCGAACTCGACCTCAGCGAGGAGACGGTGAAGACCCACACCAAGAACGCCCTCGCCCGGCTCGGCGCCAGGAACCGCACCCACGCGGTGGCGATCGCCGTGCGCGAGTTCCTGATCGACTAGCGGGGCTAGATCCAGCCGCGGTCGCGGGCGAGGAGGACTGCCTGGGCGCGGTCGACGGCGCCGATCTTGCCGTAGACGTTGTGGAGATGAGTGCGGATCGTCGAGACCGAGAGGTGCATTTCGGAGGCGATCTGCTTGTAGACCATGCCCTCGGAGAGATGGCGGAGGACGTCGAGCTCGCGACCGGAGAGCGGGCAGGGCTCGCTGATCCGGGTGGTGTCCTTGGTCGGCAGCGGCAGCTCGTAGAGCAGGTCCCGCAGGGCGTCGGTGCCGAGGCCGCACTGCTCGGCGCTGTTGCGGAGCCGCTCGGGGGCGATCGCCTCGCCCTGGCAGTAGTGGGCGACCATGTCGGCGGTGGCGACCATCGCCGCGAGGCCGTCGGCGTCCTCGGCGTGGTGGCGCTCGATCGCGACGGCGATCCGCTGCGGCAGGTTCCAGCGCCGGGCGAGCACGCCGCCGACGAGGGCATGGTCGATGCCGAGCTGCTCGCGTTCCTCGCGCAGGCGCTGCTCGGGGGTGCGGGAGACGGCGTCGAAGTAGACCTTGTAGCCGGGGTGCAGGCGGGAGATGACGAGGCGACCGATGTCGTGCAGCAGGGCGGCGACCGCGAGCTCGTCGCGTTCGGCCCAGCCGACGAGGCGGCCGATCTGGTCGGCGGCGCGCTGGGTGGCGAGGGCGTGGACGCGGAAGCGCTCCGGCTTCAGCTCCCAGCCGCTGTTGGATTCGAAGAAGTCGAAGCTGGGGGCGGTGCCCGCGAGGGCCAGGACCCCGGCCGGCTTCAGCACGTCCAGTGCCGCGGGAATGCCGGCGACGCCGCCGGCGACGAAGCCGCCGCGGTTGGCGTGACGGAGCACCGCGATCGCCAGCGAGACGTCGCTCTCCACCGCTTCGACGATTTCACCCGGGCGGACGGTCTCGGCGGTGGCGGCGGCGATCACCCGCTCCCGGGACTCGACCAGGACCGGGAAGCGCTCGACCGCCTCGAAAGCCTCCGCGAGGCGGCTTCCGGGCGCGGGCGCGGCGCGAGAGCCGGCCTTGGCGCCGTTGGAAGCAGGCGCCTGAGTGTGCGCGGTGGTGACGCTCATTGGCCAACTCATCGGCAGCGACAACCGATCGCATTAGCCCAAACCTCTTTTCCAACACCCCAAAATTGGGGTTTATTTAGTCCCGGGTCAGGAGGCAGAGAGACGCCCCGCCGCGGCCCGCATCCGCTCCAGGGAGCGCTCGCGGCCGAGCACGGCGAGGGACTCGAAGATCCCCGGCGAGATCGAGGTGCCGGTGATCGCGACCCGGATCGGCTGGTAGAGCATCCCCGGCTTGAGGTCGAAGCGCTCCAGGAGCGGGGCCAGGGCCGCCTCGATCGCCTCCGGCTCGAACGGCTCCACCTCCTCCAGCGCGGCGGCGGCGGCCTCGAGGACCTCGCCGCTGCCCTCCTTCATCACCTTGTCCCAGGCCTTTGGATCGTCCACCGGCGGCTCGAAGAGGAAGCGGACCAGCGGCCATACCTCCTCCAGCGTCTGCGCTTTCTCCTGGGCGATCTCGCAGGCGGCCCGCAGCCGCTCGTCGGCCTCGCGGCCGAGGTGGCGCGCAACCGCGGCGGTGTACTCGTCCAGCGGCATCTCCCGCATGAAGCGGCCGTTCAGCCAGCGCAGCTTCTTCTCGTCGAAGATCGCCGCCGACCTGCCGACGTCCTCGACCCGAAAGCGCGCGACCAGCTCCGCGGTCGACATCAGGGTGGTGTCGTCGTCGGTGCCCCAGCCGAGCAGCGCCAGGTAGTTGCGGACCGCCGCCGGGAGGTAGCCGCTGTCGCGCAGCTCCTGCACCGAGGCGGCGCCGTGGCGCTTGGAGAGCTTCTTGCCGTCGGGGCCGTGGAGGAGCGGCAGGTGGGCGTAGCGCGGCGCCTCGTGGCCGAGCGCCTCGAGGACCAGCAGCTGCTTCGGCGTGTTGGAGAGATGGTCGTCGCCGCGCACCACCTCGGTGATCCCCATCTCGGCGTCGTCGACGGCGACGGCGAAGTTGTAGAGGACCGAGCCGTCGCCGCGGGCGATGACGAAGTCGTCGTAGCTGGCGTTGGGGAAGGCGACGCGGCCGTGGATCACGTCCTCGACCCGAAAGCGCGCGACCAGCTCCG
>DASZDI010000163.1:0-3079 GCA_035942135.1 Solirubrobacterales bacterium
GTGCGGGACCTCGTCCGCGAGGTCCGGACCGGCCTCGGCGCGCTCTTCTCGCTGCCCGACGGCTACGAGATCGCCCTCGGCAACGGTGGCGCCACCGCCTTCTGGGAGGCCGCGGCGGCCTGGCTCGTGCGCGAGCGCGCCCTGCACCTGACCTACGGCGAGTTCTCGCAGAAGTTCGCCAAGGCGACCGCGGCGGCGCCCTTCCTCCAGGATCCGATCCTGGTCGAGGCCGAGCCCGGCGATGCCCCCGAGCCGACCGCCGACCCCGCCGCCGACGTGATCGCCTGGGCCCACAACGAGACCTCCACCGGCGTCATGGTCGACGTCCGGCGCCCCGAAGGGGCAGCGGAGGCGCTGGTCCTGATCGACGCCACCTCGGGCGCGGGCGGCCTGCCCGTCGAGATGATCCAGGCCGACGCCTACTACTTCGCGCCGCAGAAGGGCTTCGCCTCCGACGGCGGCCTCTGGCTCGCCGCCCTCAGCCCGGCCGCGATCGCCCGCATCGAAGAGCTCGACGGCGCCGGCGACCGCTGGCAACCCGCCTTCCTCTCGCTGCAGACGGCGCTCGACAACTCGCGCAAGGAGCAGACCTACAACACGCCCGCCCTGGCGACCCTGCTGCTGCTGAACGAGCAGGTGCAGTGGATGCTCGGGCTCGGCGGCCTCGCCGGCTGCGTCGAGCGCACCTCCGACTCCTCCGGCCGCCTCTACGGCTGGGCCGAGCGCAGCGAGTTCGCATCGCCCTTCGTCGCCGACCCCGCCAAGCGCTCGCTGGTCGTCGGCACGATCGACTTCGACGACTCGGTCGACGCCGCGGCGCTGGCGAAGGCGCTGCGCGCCAACGGCATCGTCGACGTCGAGCCCTACCGCAAGCTCGGCCGCAACCAGCTGCGGGTCGGGATGTTCCCGGCGATCGACCCCGACGACGTCGAGGCGTTGACCGCCTGCATCGACTGGGTGGTCGAGAACGTGGACGGCGTCTCCTCGTGAAGGTCCTGGTCAAGGAGAAGATCGCCGACTCCGGCGTCGACCTGCTGCGCTCGCAGTTCGAGGTCGACCTCGGCCTGGAGATGTCCGACGACGAGCTGCGCGAGCGGATCGGCTCCTACGACGCGATCCTGATCCGCTCGGCGACGAAGATGACCCCGGAGCTGATCGAGCTCGCCGACAACCTCAAGGTGATCGGC
Source organism: Solirubrobacterales bacterium (assembly GCA_035942135.1). Classification (GTDB taxonomy): domain Bacteria; phylum Actinomycetota; class Thermoleophilia; order Solirubrobacterales; family 70-9; genus VAYN01. The sequence goes on from DASZDI010000163.1 coordinate 1,188, forward strand.
CGCGCCGGTACCGGCGTCGACAACGTCGACATCCCCGCCGCGACCCGCCGCGGGATCATCGTCGCCAACGCGCCGGAATCGAACTCCGTCGCCGCCGCCGAGCACACCCTGGCGCTGGCCCTGGCCCTCTTCCGCAACGTCCCCCAAGCCCACGAATCGCTCGTCGCCGGCCGCTGGGACCGCTCCAAGTTCAAGGGCTCCGAGCTCTACGGCAAGACCCTCGGTGTGATCGGCTTCGGCCGGATCGGCCAGCTCGTCGCCAAACGCGCGCAGAGCTTCGAGATGGAGGTCGTCGCCTTCGACAAGTTCGTCTCCGCCGAGCGCTTCCGCGACCTCGGCGTCGAGGGGCTGGAGAGCATCGAGGAGGTGCTGGGCCGCGCCGACCTGATCACCCTGCACACGCCGAAGACGCCGGAGACGATCGGGATGATCAACGCCGAGACCATCGCCGCGATGAAGGACGGCGCCCGCCTCGTCAACTGCGCCCGCGGCGAGCTGGTCGACCTCGACGCCCTGACGGAGGGCCTGGAGTCCGGCAAGCTCGGCGGCGCCGCGCTCGACGTCTTCCCCTCCGAGCCTTTCACCGAGCACCCGATCTTCTCCCGCGGCGACGTCGTCGTCACCCCGCACCTCGGGGCCTCGACCGCCGAGGCCCAGGACCGGGCCGGGGTCGTCACCGCCGAGCAGGTGACCGCGGCGCTGACCGGCGGCGTCGTCACCAACGCGGTCAACATCGCCGCGGTCCGGCCGGAGGCGATGGAGGCGCTGGCGCCCTTCGTCCCGCTCTGCGAAAAGCTCGGCCGCCTCGCCCAGGGCCTCGGCGACGGCTCGGTCGAGAAGGTGAGCGCCGAATTCCGCGGCCGCATCGCCTCCCACGACACCCGCCTGCTGGGGATCGCCGTCCTGGTCGGGATCCTCTCCGGCCACACCGAGGAGCCGGTCAACCTCGTCAACGCCCCGCAGATGGCCGAGGAGCGCGGGATCGAGCTCGCCGAGACGACCGACGCGAGCGCCGAGGACTTCACCGAGCTGGTCCGGGTCCGCGTCCAGACCGCCGACGGCGAGGTCGAGGTCGCCGGGACCAGCGTCGGGCCGCGCAACGAGCCCTACCTCGTCTCCGCCTGGGGCGAGAGCTTCTACCTGCCCTTCGCCGAGCACATCACCGTCTTCCGCTACGCCGACCAGCCGGGGATGATCGGCCGGGTCGGCACCCTCTTCGGCGAAGAGGGGGTCAACATCGTCTCCGCCGCGGTCGGCGCCGAGAGCGGGGGGGAGCGGGCCGTGATGGCGCTGACCACCGACGCGCCGGTGCGCTCCGAGGCGCTCGAGAAGATCCTTGGGCTAGAGGGCTTCGCCGGCGGCCGCTCGGTCGACCTCTAAGCGCAACGTCTGGCGAAACCGGTTGTTCATCATCTGAGAGGGTCATCGTGACCCTCGGTCCAGGGATGATGAAGAAGGCGACTCTCCTGATTGCGTTGACGGTCCTCGCGGCTCTCCCCGCGTCGGCCGCCCACGCCGAAATCGGCGCCGTCACCCTGCTCCTAGCGGGCGACAGGGAAGACAACGCGATCCGGATCGCGCTCAGCCCCGACGGCCGCGACTACGCGATCCACTCGATCGACACCCTCGAAGCCGGGGGCGGCCTCTGCGAACACCCCGAAGAACGGCCGAACGAGCTGGTCTGCGAAGCGCCCGCGATCGCCGGGTTCGAAGTCAACGTCGGCGCCGGCGACGACTCGGTCGTGCTGGCGACCGACATCCCGATCCCGGTCACCCTGCGCGGCGGGGCGGGCAACGACCGCCTGGTCGGCGGCGGGGTCGCCGACAAGCTCGTCGGCGGGCCGGGGGACGACACGCTCTCCGGGCGCAGGGGGAACGACTGGGTCCTCGGC
>DASZDI010000164.1:0-2620 GCA_035942135.1 Solirubrobacterales bacterium
GCTCAAGGACAAGCAACTCGAGCCCAAGCGAGCGCCCAGCTGCGCAACGGCTTCCGGGGAAGGGCACCCGACCCCTCTCCACCCAGCAGCACTTCCTCAGCTAGGCACGTCGATCTTGTACTTCCGCGCTTTGGGATTCCACCCGATCCCGGCGCAGAGCGCTTCGGCGGTCGTGTCGAGCGCCGTGGCGAGCTTGATCAGGGTTCCCAGCCGCGGTTCGCGGCCGCCGCGCTCGAGCAGGGAGACCTCGGTGCGGTGGAGTTCGCAGCGTTCGGCGAGCTCTTCCTGGGAGATGCTCGCGGCTTTGCGGGCGCGGCGAAGATTTACAGCAAAACGATCACGTTTGTCCATTCGCGAAGCTTCTGACAACGAAGACAGAAGCTCTACAGACAAAAGCTTCTATCTGCCGCGGGTCGCCTGCCAGACCCAGAGCATCGCCAGGGGCTGCAGCGGCAGCCGCGCCCAGAGGGCCCAGCGGGGCAGCTTCTTCAGGTCGAGGCCGGGGACCTGCTCCGGGTTGACCGCCATGTGGACGTTGGCGGGGAAGACGGCGACCAGCAGCGCCAGCAGCCACCAGCGGCCGAGTCGCCGCGAGGCGGGGTGGAGGACCATCGCCGCGCCGGCGATCTCGGCGACGCCGCTGACCGCCACCACCTCGCGCTTGCGCGGCAGCAGCGACGGCGGCACCATCGCTTCGTAGAAGCGCGGCTTGGTGAAGTGCAACGTGCCGGCGGTGACGAAGAAGGCGGCGAGCAGGGCGCGGGAGAGCCTCATCGGCGCAGTCTCCCACCCCGAGGCGCCCGCCCGCCCGTTCCGTGGTTCCTTTTGCACCCAAACGGTGCAAAAGGAACCCCGAGCCGGCGGGGGCCGCTCGCTATGTTCATCTTCGTGCCGGATTTCAAGCTGAATCCCGCCTACACCCCCACGGCGGACCAACCGAAGGCGATCGCGGGGCTGGCCGAGGGGCTGCGCGGCGGCGACCGCTTCCAGACCCTGCTCGGTGCTACCGGCACCGGCAAGACCTTCACGATGGCGGCGACGATCGCCGAGGTGCAACGGCCGAGCCTGGTGATCGCCCACAACAAGACGCTGGCGGCGCAGCTCTGCAACGAGTTCCGCGAGTTCTTCCCGGAGAACGTGGTCGAGTACTTCGTCTCCTACTACGACTACTACCAGCCCGAGGCCTACGTCCCGGCGCAGGACCTCTACATCGAGAAGGACTCCTCGATCAACGACGAGATCGACCGGCTCCGCCACGCCGCCACCTCGGCGCTGTTCGCCCGCCGCGACGTGATCATCGTCGCCTCGGTCTCCTGCATCTACGGGATCGGCTCGCCCCAGGTCTACAACGAAAAAATGCAGCTCTTCCAGGTCGGCAAGGAGATCGACCGCGACGACGTCCTCCGCAAGCTGGTGAAGATGCAGTACCAGCGCAACGACCAGGTGCTCGGCCGTGGCGCCTTCCGGGTCCGCGGCGAGGTGCTGGAGATCATGCCCTCCTACGCCGAGTCGGCCTACCGGATCGCTCTCTTCGGCGACGAGATCGAGGGGATCCAGCACTTCGACCCGCTGACCGGCGAGGTGCTCGACGTGATCGACCACGTCTCGGTCTGGCCGGCCTCCCACTACGTGACCAAAGACGAGACGGTCGACCGCGCCGTCGACGAGATCCGCGCCGAACTCGAATCCCGCACCGCCGAGCTCGAAGCCGAAGGCAAGCAGCTGGAGGCGCACCGGCTGCGGCAGCGGACGATGTACGACCTCGAGATGATCAAGGAGCTCGGCTTCACCTCGGGGATCGAGAACTACTCGCGGATCCTCGACGGGCGCCCCCCTGGGAGTCCCCCGCACACCCTCATCGATTACTTCCCCGACGACTTCGTCGTCTTCGTTGACGAGTCCCACCAGACGATCCCGCAGATCGGCGGCATGTACGAGGGCGACCGCTCGCGGAAGACCAGCCTGGTCGACTACGGCTTCCGCCTGCCCTCGGCGATGGACAACCGGCCGCTCAAATTCGACGAGTTCCTCGCCCGGGTCCACCAGCTGGTGATGGTCTCGGCGACCCCGGGACCGTTCGAGAAAGCCGAAGCGACCCGCACCGTCGAGCAGATCGTCCGCCCGACCGGGATCGTCGACCCGGAGATCGAGCTGCGCGAGACCAGGAACCAGATCGACGACCTGATGAACGAGGTGAAGAAGGTGGCCGAGCAGGGCGACCGCACCCTGGTCACGACCCTGACCAAGAAGATGGCCGAGGACCTGACCGCCTACCTCTTGGAGTACGGGGTGAAGGTGCGGTACCTGCACTCCGAGGTCGACACCCTGGAACGGATCCAGATCATCCGCGACCTGCGGCTCGGCGAGTACGACGTGCTCGTCGGCGTGAACCTCCTGCGCGAGGGCCTTGACCTGCCGGAGGTCGGGCTGGTGGCGATCCGCGACGCCGACAAGGAGGGGTTCCTGCGCGGCGAGACCTCGCTGATCCAGACGATCGGCCGCGCCGCCCGCAACGTGAAGGGCCGCGTGATCATGTATGCCGACAAGGAGTCCGCGGCCATGAGGAACGCGAGCTCCGAGACGAACCGGCGCCGCGGGATCCAGGTCGCCTACAACGAGG
>DASZDI010000165.1:0-2197 GCA_035942135.1 Solirubrobacterales bacterium
ACCCGGGTCGGCGCCGGCCCCTTCCCGACCGAGCTCCACGACGACGTCGGCGAGCAGATGCTGCAGCGCGGCCACGAGTTCGGGACGACGACCGGGCGGCGGCGGCGCTGCGGCTGGATGGACCTGGTCGCGCTCCGCTACGCGGTCCGCCTCAACCGCATGGACGCGCTGGCGATCACCAAGCTCGACGTCTTGAGCGGCATCGGTCCGCTGCGGGTGGCGGTCCGCTACCGCTCCAAGGAAGGGGCGGTCCTCGACACCTTCCCCTACCACCAGTCGATCCTCCACTCGGCGACGCCGGAGTACGAGGAGCTGCCGGGGTTCGACCTCGACCTCACCTCCTGCCGCGAGGCGGGCGATCTGCCTCAGGAGGCGCGCGACTACCTCGGCTTCGTCTCCGACTTCGTCGGGGTACCGGTGCGGCTGGTCGGGGTCGGGCCCGACCGCGAGCAGGTCATCTGGCTCGACTCCTGAGCCCGCGGGAAGCGCCGGGGCGGGCGCTTGGAAAAAAATCGCCCACCGGTGATCCCGACTCTCTACAGTGCTTGTAGTGGCTACCAGTCGACGCTCGTCCAAGATGACCGAGCGGTTGCCGCGGGGAAGGCACGGTCTCCCGAGAGAGGCCGTGACCGAGTCTCAACGCAACCGCATCCACCAGGCGATGATCGAGGTCGTCTCCGAGCGCGGCTACGCGGAGACGCGGGTGGTCGACGTGATCGGCGTTGCCGGCGTCTCGCGGAAGACCTTCTACGAGCTCTTCGACAGCAAGGAGGACTGCTTCCTCGCCGCCTACGACGTGCTGCTCGGCAACCTCCTGGACGAGGCGAGCAACGCCTTCGAGTCGAAGCCCGGCGCCCCCTGGGCCGATCGGATCGCCGCCGCCCTCGAGGCGCTGCTCGTGCACATGGCCGCGCACCCCGACGAGGCGCGCTTCGCGATCGTCGAGGTCCTCGCCGCCGGCCCGCGGGCGCTCGCCCGCCGCGACGCGGCGCTGCGCCAGTTCACCGGCTTCCTCGAGTCGGGCCGCTCGGAGACCTCGGTCGAACTGCCGGGGATCACCTCGCTCGCGCTCGCGGGCGGGATCAACGAGCTCCTCTACAGCGAGATCCTCCACGGCGCCGCCGCCCGCCTCCCCAGCCGACTGCCGGACCTGATGTTCTGGGTGACGCTGCCGTTCCTGGGGCCGGAGGCCGCAACCGCCCAGCGGGAGCGGGTGCGGCTGTCGATGCTGAGCTCATAGAGACTGGGTTACGCCGCTCCTTTTGGCCTACGAGTGGGTTTACGAAGAAGGCTCCGGTGGTAGTTTGAGCCGCTGGAGAGATGTTCAAGCCAAGCTGTCGACGGCATCGGCCCGGACGGGCAGGCCGCAAAGGAGAGATATAGGGATATGCGTAAGTACCTGATGTTGACGATGGCCCTCGGGGCCCTGATCGCCGTCAGCGTGGCGGGCATCGCCACCGGCGCCAACAGCCCGGTGACGGTGGAAGCCGGCAATCTCAAGTTCACCTTCGACGGAGGATTCAGCCCGTCCAAGTTGCCGAAGAAGAAGATGGTGCCGATCACCCTCACCGCCAAGGGCAAGATCGCGACCAAAGACGGCTCGCATCCGCCGGCGCTGAAACAGGTCCTGCTGGAAACCGACAAGAACGGCACCGTCGACGTCCAGGGCGTCCCGGTCTGCAAGGCCGGCGCACTGCAGTCGCGCGACACCAAAGCGGCAGAAAAAGCCTGTAAAAAAGCGATCATCGGGGCGGGAACCACCAACGTCCAGATCGCCTTCCCGGAACAGCCGCCGATCCCGGTCAACAGTAAGTTGGTCGTCTTCAACGGCGGTAAGAGCGGCGGCACGACCACCCTCTTCATCCACGCCTACATCACCGTTCCGACCCCGGCCGCGATCGTCACCACGGTGAAGATCAAGAAAATCAAGAACGGCCGCTACGGCCTGAAATCGGTCGCGACGATCCCGAAGATCGCCGGCGGCAACGGCTCGGTCACCTCGTTCAGCCTCAACGTCGGCAAGCAGAAGGTCCTGCTGGCCAAATGCCCCGACGGCAAGCTGCAGGCCCACGCGACCTCCGTCTTCGCCGACGGGACCAAGGCCTCGGCCACGATCATCCGGACCTGCACCGGCACCTGAGCGCAGCGCAGCGTCCAAGCTCTCCCGCGGGAGAGTCGGATTCGAGAAGGGGGGGGC
>DASZDI010000166.1:0-9143 GCA_035942135.1 Solirubrobacterales bacterium
AGCTCGACCCGGAGATGATCGCCCCCTACGAGGACCAGATCGCCACCCGCGACGTCACCCCCGAAGACTTCGGCCGGATCGCCGCGCAGACCGCCAAGCAGGTGATCCTGCAGCGGATCCGCGAGGCCGAGCGGCAGATGATGTACGACGAGTACCAGGACCGCGTCGGCGAGCTGATCACCGGGATCATCCAGCAGTCCGACAAGCGCTACACGCTGGTGCAGCTGCGCGAGCGGGTCGAGGCGCTGCTGCCGAAGTCCGAGCAGGTCTACAACGAGCGCTACGACCACGGGATGCGGGTCAAGGCCGTGATCACCGACGTCTCCGACTCGACCAAAGGCCCGGCGATCGTCGTCTCCCGGCGCAGCCCGGAGCTGATCAAAAGCCTCTTCGAGCTCGAGGTGCCGGAGATCGCCGACAAGCTGGTCGAGATCGTCGGCGTCGCCCGCGAGCCCGGCTACCGCTCGAAGATCGCCGTCGTCTCCCACGCCGACGGGGTCGACCCGGTCGGCGCCTGCGTCGGCCCGCGCGGCTCGCGGGTGCGGATGGTCGTCTCCGAGCTGCGCGGCGAGAAGATCGACATCATCCCCCACAACGACGAGCCCGCCCGCTTCGTCGCCAAAGCGCTCTCGCCGGCCCGGGTGCGCGAGGTGATCGTCGACGACGACGAGCGCCAGGCGACCGTGATCGTGCCCGACGACCAGCTCTCGCTGGCGATCGGCCGCGACGGCCAGAACGCCCGCCTCGCCGCCCGCCTGACCGGCTGGCGCGTCGACATCAAGTCCGAGACCGAGTTCGCCTCCGAAGAACAGGAGATCGAGATCGAGGGCGAGGAAGCCTTCGACGGCCGCTGCATGGCGGTCCTCTCCAACGGCCGCCGCTGCCCCAACGCGGCGATCCCGGGCTCGACCTACTGCGGCCTGCCCCAGCACCAGGCGCTCTCGCGCTTCGAGACCAGCCAGACCGCGGTGCTGGCCAACGTCTCCGAGGCCGAGGTGGCGATCCTCGCCGACCCCGACGCCGACGAAGGCCAGGTCGAAGAGATCGTCAACCGCGCCGCGAGCGAGTTCGTCGAGCCGGCGGAGGTCGAGGAGCCGCCGCCCGCGGACGGCGCGCCCGAGACCGCCGACGAAGCCGCGACCGAGGAGGCGATCGAAGAGGACATCGCCGAGGAGGCCCGCGAAGCCGAGGAAGTCTCCGGCGAGACGCTCGACGACGACCCCGAAGCCGCCGGCGCCGAGCCGAACGCCGGCGAGGCCGGTCCCGCCGAGGGCGGCGACGGCACGGACGGGAGCGGCGAAGAAGCGGTCGAGCAGGTGCCGACCGAGCAATCCGAGCAGGTCCCCGAGGAGGCTGAGCAGGCCTAGTGGCTAAGAAGCGGGTTCACGAGATCGCGAAAGCGCAAGGCGTCAGCTCCAAGGAGCTGCTCGCTGCCCTGCAGGCAGCCGGGGTGGAGGCGAAGGCCGCTGCCTCGACCGTCGAGGAGGCCGATGCGCTGAAGGCGATCTCGGCTGCGAAAGGGAACGGCGGCACGGAGGCCAAGAAAGCTCCGGCGCCCGCGGCGCAGAAAGCCGCGCCGGCTCAGGCCGCGGCGCCTCAGGCTGCCGCCAAACCCGCTGCCGCGGCGCCGAAAGGGTCGTCGACCTCGCGCAAACCGGTGCGCCCGGCAGGCGCTCAGCAGGGCGGCCAGGGCGGTGCGTCCTCGAAAAAACGCCGGGTCGTGATCGACTCCCAGGCCGCCCGTCGGGACCAGATGGGCGGGCCGCCGCCGCAGCGGCCGCCGCGCCGACGCGGTGGGCGACGCCGTCGGCCGCTGCTCGAGGAGCCGCCGGCCAAATCGGACACGCCGATCGAGCTCGAGGCGACCAAGGTCAACTCCGGCGCGACCGTGCGCGAAGTCGCCGAATCGCTCGGCCTCGCCCCGGCCGAGGTGATCAAAAAACTGATGATGATGGGTGAGATGGCGACGCTGACGCAGACCCTCACCGACGACTCGGTGAAGGCGATCGCCGACGAGTACGACCGCAAGGTCGAGATCGTCCACGCCGCCGACGAGGAGCCGGAGGAGCCGGAGTTCTCCGACGCCGACGAGGACCTGGTCGACCGGCCGCCGGTGGTGACGATCATGGGCCACGTCGACCACGGCAAGACCTCGCTGCTGGACGCGATCCGCGAGACCGAGGTCGCCGCGGGCGAGGCCGGCGGCATCACCCAGCACATCGGCGCCTACCAGGTCCACCACGACGAGAAGACGATCACCTTCCTCGACACCCCCGGCCACGCCGCCTTCACGGCGATGCGCGCCCGCGGCGCCAAGGTCACCGATGTGGTCGTCGTCGTCGTCGCCGCCGACGACGGCGTCATGCCGCAGACCAAGGAGGCGATCGACCACGCCCGCGCCGCCGACGTGCCGATGCTGATCGCGATCAACAAGATCGACAAAGAGGGCGCCAACCCCGAACGCGTCCGCACCGAGCTCGCCTCCGAGGGGATCAGCCCGGAGGAGTGGGGCGGGGACACGGTCTTCTGCGAGGTCTCGGCGAAGACCCACGACGGCCTCGACAACCTGCTCGACATGATCCTCCTGGTCACCGAGCTGGAGGAGCTCTCGGCCAACCCGAGCGCTCCCGCCTCCGGCAACGTGATCGAGTCCCAGCTCGACCCCGGCCGCGGCCCGGTGGTCACCGTGCTGGTCGAGCGCGGCACGCTGCGCGTCGGCGACTCCCTCGTCGCCGGTCCTCAGTGGGGCCGCGTGCGGGCGATGCACGACTTCACCGGCAAAGCCGTCGAGGAGGCGGTGCCGGGAATGCCGGTCGAGGTGCTCGGCTTCGACGGCGTCGCCGACGCCGGCGAGTTCGTGCAGACGGTCGAGGGCGACCGCCAGGCCCGTCAGCTTGCCGGGGAGCGCGCCCACAGGCTCAAAACCGAGGCTCTGGCCCGGCGTCAGGGCCGCAAGGTCAGCCTCGACGAGGTCTTCGCCCGCGCCCAGGAGGGCGAAATCAAGGAGCTCAACATCGTCCTCAAGGCCGACGTCGCCGGGTCGCTGGAGGCGCTCCAAGACGAGCTCGCGAAGGTGCCGCAGGAGCGGGTGGCGATCAACATCATCCACTCGCAGACCGGCGGCATCAACGAGTCCGACGTGATGCTGGCCTCGGCCTCCGACGCGATCATCATCGGCTTCAACGTGCGGCCGCTGCTCGACGCCAAACGGGCCGCCGCGCGCGAGGGCGTCGACGTCCGCACCTACTCGGTCATCTACAAAATCACCGAAGACCTGCGCAACGCGATGGAGGGGCTGCTCGACGCGGTCGAGGTCGAGGAGACGGTCGGCGAGGCGCTGGTCAAACAGACCTTCAAAGCCTCCAAGGTCGGCCGCATCGCCGGCTGCATCGTCGCCGAGGGCAAAGCCGTCCGCACCGCCAACGTCCGCCTGATCCGCGAGGGCACGGTGATCTGGACCGGTCAGCTCGGCTCCCTGCGCCGCTTCAAAGACAACGTCCAGGAAGTCGAGGAGGGCCAGGACTGCGGCATCGTCTTGGACGGGTACGCCGACGTCAAGGAGGACGACGTGCTCGAGTTCTTCCAGACGAAACAGGTCGAGCAGACCCTGGAGTAGCATGGCCGGCCCCCGGATGCGACGCATCAACGAGGTGCTTCGCGAGGTCGTCGGGGCCGCGATTGCAAGCGAATTGAGTGACCCCCGTATCGGCTTCGTGACCGTGACCTCCGTCGAGACCAGCCCCGACCTGCGCGCCGCCAAGGTGTTCGTCAGCGTGTTCGGCGACGAGGAGGAGCGGGAGGCGACGCTGGAGGGGCTGCGCTCCTCCCACGGGGTGATCCAGTCGCGGATCGCCTCGGAGACCCGGATGAAGAGGACCCCGACTTTGACCTTCCACTACGACAAGACGATCGAGCAGGGCGTGAGGATCTCCGAACTGCTCGAGGACGGGCCCGCCGAGCCGGAGGAGGAGCGATGAAGCCCCTGGCAGAAGTCGCCACCTCCGACCTCGAGCGCGTCGGCGCCGAGCTGCGCGCCCGCGACCGCTTCCTGCTGACCGCCCACGAGGGCCCCGACGGCGACGCGCTCGGCTCGCTGCTGGGGCTGCACAAAGTCCTCACCCAGCTCGGCAAGGACTCGGTGATGTTCATGGCGGCGAAGGAGTTCCCGCTGCCGATCGAGTACCGCTTCCTGCCCCTGGAGGAGGTCTTCCACGAGCCGCCGGCCGACATGGCCGACCGCACCGTCGTCTTCCTCGACTGCGGCAACATCGACCGGATGCCGGTCGAGTGGCTGACCGCGGGCGGCAACGACGTCATCAACATCGACCACCACCACGACAACACCCGCTTCGGCGACCTCAACCTGGTCGAGGTCGGGGCCTCCTGCACCGCCGAGATCGTCTACGACCTGGCCCGCCTGCTCGGCGCCGAGATCACCGCCGAGATCGCCTCGGCACTCTACGTCGGGCTGATCACCGACACCGGCAAGTTCATGTACGAGAACACCAACGCCCACACCCACCGGGTCGCCGCCGACCTGATCGACGCCGGGGTCAACGTCGACGACACCTACCGCCGCCTCTACGAGCACGTGCCGCTGGAGAAGCTGCGGCTCGTCTCCCGCGCCCTCGACGGGATCCAGAGCTACTGCGACGGCCGGCTCGCGATCAGCTACGTCACCGCCGCCGACTACGAGGCGACCGGGGCCGGCGAGGAGATGACCGAGGGCCTGATCGACCACCTGCGCTCGATCGACGGCGTCAAGGTCGCGGCCGTGATCCGCGACCTCGGCAACCGCGGCCGCGCCGCCCGCAAGGTCAGCCTCCGCTCCAGCGCCGGCGACGTCGACGTCTCTGCCGTCGCCCGCCTCAACGGGGGCGGGGGGCACAAGCGCGCCGCCGGCTTCTCGACCGACCTCGAGCACGAGCAGCTGGTCGAGTTCCTCACCCGCGAGGTCTCCTCCCAGCTCGACGCCTGATCGTGGCGGGCGAGGCCGGGACGGTGCTGCTCTACGACAAGCCGGCCGGCGTCACCTCGCACGATGTCGTCGCCCTCGTCCGCCGCGAGCGCGGCGTCAAAGCCGGGCACGCGGGCACTCTCGACCCCTTCGCCACCGGCCTGCTGCTGATCCTGCTCGGCCGCGCCACCCGCCTGCAGCGCTTCCTCGTCGGGCTGCCGAAGACCTACCTGGCGACCGCCCGGCTCGGCTGGCGCTCCAGCACCGGCGACCCCGACGGCGAGCTGACCGAGACGGGGCGGGTCCCCGACTCGCTGCAGCTGCCGACCGGCACCGTCCGCCAGCGGGTGCCGATGACCTCGGCCGTCCGCGTCGGTGGCGAGCGCCTCTACAAGAAGGCCCACCGCGGCGAGGTTGTGGAGACGCCCGTGCGCGACGTCCAGGTGCACCGGGCCGAGCTCCTCTCCGGCGACGGCGAGCGGGCCCGCTACGAGATCGAATGCTCGGCCGGCACTTACGTCCGCACCCTGGTGGAGACTCTCGACGACGCCTACTGCGAGGAGCTGAGGCGCGCCGCCGTCGGCCCCTTCCGGGTCGAGGACGCGGGCGAGGAGCTGCCCGCCGAGCGGGTGGCGGAGATGGTCCCGGCGATCGCGGAGGCGATGAGATGAGCATCAAGGTCACTTCCCTGCCAGACGCCGAGCCGCGGCCGCGCAACGTCGCGATCGGCACCTTCGACGGCGTCCACCTCGGCCATCAGGCGGTGATCGAGGGCGCCGACACGGTCCTCACCTTCGATCCGCACCCGCTCGAGGTCCTGCATCCGGCGGCGACGCCGAAGCTGATCATGCCCTTCGGGGTCAAGCGCGACGTGATCGACGGTCTCGGGGTCGAGGAGCTGGTGGTGATCCCCTTCGACAAGGAGTTCGCCGGGCGCAGCGCCGAGGACTTCGTCGAGCACGTACTGCTGGAGAAGCTCGGCGCCGAGCAGGTCTCGGTCGGCGAGAACTTCCGCTTCGGCGCCAAAGCCAAGGGGGACCCGGCGATGCTGGAAGCGCGGCCCGAGTTCGAGACCAGGATCATCCCCCTGGTCGAGGTCGACGGCGAGACGGTCTCCTCGACCAGGATCCGCGCCCTCGTCGCCGCCGGCGAGATGACCCAGGCGCGGCGCTGCCTCGGGGCGCCCTTCATGGTCGAGGGGACGGTGGTCCAGGGCGACCAGCGGGGGCGGGAGCTCGGCTTCCCGACCGCCAACATCGTCCCCGACGACCGCCTCGCGATCCCCGGCCATGGCGTCTACGCCGCCTTCGCCGACGGCGTCCCGGCGGCCGTCAACGTCGGCATCCGACCCACCTTCGAGAGCGGGAGGGGAGTCCTGATCGAGACCTACCTGATCGACCGCGAAGAGGACCTCTACGGCAGGACCCTGCGGGTCGCCTTCGTCGAGCGCCTGCGCGGCGAGCGCGCCTATCACGAGGTCGACGAGCTGGTCGCCCAGATGCACCGCGACGTCGATGACGCCAGGCGCGTCTGCGCGGCGTTTATCGGCTAGAAAACTTGCCTTTCAAGCGCTGTCTTCCGGAAGAATCGAATACTCGAGGATGATGGATACTTTCCAGGGCCCTTTGATCCCTCGCCCTTTGAGCTCGGCTGCCTTACTTTGATAATCGACGACTGCAAAGGACTTACCTGCGACCGATTTGAAGGTGGCGGGAAGGGTGTCGCTTTGCGTGATACCGCTGACCTTGGTGCCGTCTTTGAGGACCTTTGGATACCAAATATGGGCCTCGATATTGTCCGTCCGAGCGGGTTCCTTAGTTAACTGATGACGAAACTTCTCCAGCTGCTCAAACTCTTTGAAGGTGATTTTTTTCTCGTCCTCGGAATGTCGCACGAACCCGTCTAGAGGTCGCTTGTTGTACTCGGGGATCTCAACGTAACCCTCGAGGCAGTAGATCTTCATCGGCTTGGACTCGGCGAGACCCTTGACGTAAGCAGAGTCTTCTTTGAACCGGTCTCGGGCTTTGTCATCGAGCAATGCGTAGTCGAAATCGTTGTCGAATACGACCCCGGAGGGGCGCGCGAGGTCCATCAGGCGCGAAGCGAGGTTTAAGGGTCTGCCGGAGTAGTCGAGGACTTTGCCTTTGGCCGTGAGAGAAGTGGCTGATCCGCGTGCCAGCCCAATCCCGATCTCGGTCGGAACCTCAAAGTTGATCATTGGATCGTCCTTGCAGAACTCGGCGAAGTTCTCGACAATCTCGATGCTTTTATCGAGAGCTGATCTGACAACCTCTTTCAGATTGTCGCGCGTGTAATCAAGCAGGATCAGGAGGCCGTCACCGGTAGGCTTGAAGAACTCAGCTTCAGGAAAGAACTCATCGAGGACCTTGATGTAGACGCTCTTGAGGAACTCCGCGGTGTCCGTAGACTCGGCGATGCCAGCAAATGACGAAAATCCGCGTACGTCAAGGAAGATAACCACGACGCGACGCGACTGGCCCTCGGCGGAATGCAGTAACTCACGGAGTTCCTTGTGCATACCGAGGCAGTTTTACATTCTTAATCGCGAAACGGACTGGCGGGCTAGCCTGTGCTAGCTTCCAGCGGCCGTGACCCAACCGGGTGCACGGCGTTTTAGCGATATGGGCCTGACCAAGGACAAGAAGAGCGAGCTGATCGGCAAGTACGGCCGCGGCGACCAGGACACCGGCTCCGCCGAGGTCCAGATCGCGCTGCTGACCGAGCGGATCAACGAACTCACCGGTCACCTTCGGGAGCACAGCAAAGACCACCACTCGCGTCGCGGGCTGCTGATGCTGGTCGGCAAGCGCCGCCGGATGCTGCGCTACCTCGAAAAGAACGACCTCGAGCGCTACCGCGCCCTGGTCAAAGAACTCGGCCTGCGGCGATGATCGAAGTCGGGGAGAAGGCACCCGACTTCACGCTCCGCGACCAGGACGGCGAAAAGGTCTCGCTGTCCGACTACCACGGCCGTAAGGTCCTCCTCGTCTTCTACCCGGGCGACTTCAGCCCCGTCTGCGGCGACCAGCTCTCGATCTACCAGGAGGTGAAGCCGCAGATCGCCGAGCAGGGCGTAGAGCTCGTCGGGATCAGCGTCGACAGCTTCTTCGCCCACAAGGCCTTCCAGGAGAAGCTGGGGATCGACACCACCCTGCTCTCCGACTTCGAGCCGAAGGGGGAGGTCGCCCGCGCCTACGGCTCCTATCAGGACAAGATCGGCATCGCCAAGCGCGCTCTCGTCCTCATCGACGAGGAGGGCCGGGTCGCCTGGGCCTACGAGTCGCCCGAGGACACCCAGATCCCCGGCGCCAATCTCATCTTCGACGCGCTCGCCTCCTGAGCGACGACTTCACCAGCGCCGCGATTCCGCCGGTCGGCGCCGACGACCATGTTTGCGGCGAGGGGGAGGGCGGGATCGTCGTCTACGCCGACCTCGGCTGTCCGCACTGCGCCGGCGCCTGGCAGCGGCTCCAGGATCGTCCCGGCAGGCTCGTCTTCCGCCATTTCCCGGTCGCGAGCAAGCACCCGCGTTCTCCGGCTCTGCACGCGGCCGCCGAGGCAGCTGGAAAGCAGGGACGCTTCTTCGAGATGGTCGACTCGCTCTACGCCGACCGCGGCCGCGTCGACGACCCGCACCTCTGGCAGCGGGCCGAGCGCCTCGGGCTCGACCTCGAGCGCTTCGAGGGCGACCGGCGCTCGGAGGCGGCGGCGGCGAGGGTGCGGCGGGACTTCCGCTCCGGGATCAGGGCCGGAGTCACCTCGACTCCAGGCGTCTTTCCCCTGGACTGAGGGGGTCCGGGGGCGCTTCCGTTAGTCTTCCCCGTGAAAGAGAACGAGAGTTCTGAAAGCAGATGGCTGCCAACCGGGCGGCCGGAGGTAACAACTAAATGAGCATGTTTGACGTAACCCGCGTCTCGGCGGATGTCGGCGACAGCCAGATTTCCTTCGAGACCGGAAAACTCGCGAAGCAGGCGGGTGGCGCGGTCGTAGTCCAGGCCGGCGACACCATGGTCCTCTGCACCGCCACCGTCGGGAACCTTCGCGACGTGGACTTCCTTCCCCTCACCGTCGACGTCGAGGAGCGGATGTACGCCGCGGGCAAGCTCCCCGGAAGCTTCTTCAGGCGCGAGGGCAGGGCGGGCGAGAAGGCCACGCTCACCGCGCG
>DASZDI010000167.1:0-2983 GCA_035942135.1 Solirubrobacterales bacterium
GCCAGATTCGCCTCCTGGCCTGGGCTCATATTCAACGCAGTTGGTGAGCTTGACCAGCGTCCGGCCGAAGTGCCCGTACTGATCGAAGCCGTTGAACGCGCCGGTGGTGTTGTAGATCAGTTCGGTGAGGTTGTCCCAGCCGCCGGTCTGCTTGAGGTTGATGAAGAGCTTCGCCAGTTCGCCCGTCGGCTTGACGCCGGACCGAGCGAGATCACGCGCCTTGCGGATGACCGGGTCCGCTTCGGCGAAGAGCGGGCCGGAGGCTTCGCCCGCCTCGCCGAGGCTCTTCAGCGCGACGGTCAGCGCTTCGGAGAACGGCGTCAGGGTGCGGGTCGCGTCGGTCAGGGCCGGGGCCGCGGTGCCGAAGTCTTCGAACAGCGGCGTGCCGGCGTCGGAGAAGGTCTGCAGGCTGCGCATCGTCTTGCGGAATTCGCCGAGGAAGGTGGGGAACTTCTGCAGCGCCTCTTCCAGTTCCGGCCCGCGTTCGGCGCTGGCCTCCGCCGCCGCGCCGGCGTTGGTGAGGAAGCCGGCGACGCTGCTGCGCTCGCGGGCGAGCGGCTCGAGGATTTCCTCCGAGTTGCTCGCCAGCTGCGCCAGTTCCTGGCGCTGGGCGGAGAGGATCGCGAAGAGGCGGTCGACGTCGCGGAGCACCGGGTTGGCGCGTTTGACGAGGACCTCGAGGTCCTCGCCGCGGCCGGCGAGGCCGGCGCCGAGTTCGTTGAAGATCAGCCGGAAGCGCTGCGCGTAGGGCAGGGTCTGGATGTTGTTGATCAGGTCCGGGTCGACGCTGGTGCCGTTGTTGCCCAGGGGCAGCAGGTACTGGCCCTCGCCCGGCTCGCCGTCGGGGACCTGCTTCAGCGGCGGCGGCGGCTCGGTGCTCGGTGCCCGCGGCAGGGTCGGGCGGCAGTCGACGTATTTCTCGCCGATCAACGACTGCGGCCGGATGTAACAGGTGGCGTCCTGGCGGAAGTCCTGGAAGCCCGGGTCGGTGATGTTCATGACGATGATCGCCTTGCCGGGTTTTTCCACCGCCTCGCCGTCCTTGTAGGCGACGGTTTCGCCCGGCAGGGTGACGTCGACCGACTCGATCGTGCCGACGTTGGCCCCGGCCACCCGCACCTGCTCGTCCTTGACCATGAAGCCGCCGTTGTCGAAGATCGCCCGGATCCGGTAGCCGTCGGAGGAGTCGCCGCCGGCGAACAGCAGGACGACCAGGACGATCGCCGCCACCAGCGCCAACACGGGTATCAGTCGCTTGATCATGGTCCGGGGGGCACGTCGGCCGGGTTGCATTCGGAGGGATCGACGCTCTCGCCGCCGACCCAGGGGTTGGAACCGTCGGAGGCGGGCTGGGTAGCGCCGCCG
Organism: Solirubrobacterales bacterium; assembly: GCA_035942135.1. Lineage (GTDB taxonomy): Bacteria > Actinomycetota > Thermoleophilia > Solirubrobacterales > 70-9 > VAYN01. Next base: position 1,366 of record DASZDI010000167.1, read on the forward strand.
GGACAGCGGCGACGGACCGGAGCGGAGGAGCCGAAGAATTCGTACTGCTGCGCTTTGCTGATCGGCTCGAGCTGAGAAGTCGCCGGTTCGTAGCGGAAGAGGTTCTGCGCCGCGGTCGCCGCCCGCACGTAGTGGCCGTTGCCGTCGTAGTAGCCGGAGACCTGGCCCAGCTTGCCGAGCGCGTTGAAGAGGTCCGGCGTGTAGGCGCGGATGAACTCGAGGTTGGGCTGGAAGCGGCGGATCGCGGCTTCGGCGTGCGGGAAGGCCTTCGAGGCGCGCCGCTCGACCGCCGGCAGCGTCGCCAGCAGGTCAGCCGCGTCGTTGGCCTTGCCGGGCCGGTCGACGACCAGCCGCAGGTCCCGCGTGAAGGGGACCAGCTTCCGGAAGATCGGCCGCAGTTCCCGCAGGAACGGCGCCAGGTCCTTGGTCGCCGGCTTCGCCGTTTCGACCAGCGGTTCGAGGTCGTCGAGGGCGGCGCGGAGGTTGACGAAGGTCGTGTTCGACTGGCGCAGCACCGGCGGCAGTCGGCGCAGGGTCTGGTCGAAGGCTTCGGTTTCGCTCGCGATCGCGCGGAAGGCGGTGTCGGCGTTGGAGACGGCGCTGGAGAGCTGCTCCCCCCGCCCGGCGACGGCGGTGGTCAGCCGCGAGGAGCTGACGATGAAGCGTGAGAGCAGCCGCTGGTCGGCGTTGAGCTCCCCGGCGAAGGCGCCGGCGCGGTTGAGCGCGGTGCCGAAGTACTTGTAGGCCTCGTTCGCGTTCTTCCCCTGGCCGGAGTAGATCGCCGCGTTGCCCTTGATGAAGTTGCTGAGCGCCCGCTGCACCCGCGGCGGGAAGGTGTTGAAGAGCTGGTCGATGTCGACCGGGGTCGTGGTCGACGCCAGCCCCAGCTCGGCCCCGTCGTCCAGCGCCTCGTTGCTGTTGGGCCCGGGGCTGATCGAGACGTAGTGGTTGGCGACGCCGGAGAGGGAGGTGGCGCGGATCACCGCGGTCGTCCCTTCGTGCAGTTCCTGGTCGAGCTCGACGTGGACCTCGGCGAGGTTGTCCTCGGTGAGGCCGATGCTCTTGACCGTGCCGGCGGGGGAGCCGCCGATCAGGACCTGGTTGTCGGGGACCAGCTGGCCCGCGTTCTGGAAGACCAGCGTGTACTTGTGCCCGCCGCCGCCGCCGAAGAGGACGAAGGCGAGGACGATCACCGCGATCGCCAGGGCCGCGATCACCGCAATCCGGGCTGGGGTCGTCCCCCGGCTTGCAGCCGGGCCTCTCTCCTCGCCTAGGGGTTTGGCAGCCACGGATCGTCGCTTGCTTCTCAGGATGCTCTCCGGTTCCCTCCGAGCCCGGTAGAACGACTGCCGGATCGTATCCGAGGGGGTCCCCGGCAAGCTCCCTGCAAGCAGGGACTTAACTGGAAGTCAACGGGATCGGGGTGCGCTACTTCCGGGCCTGCGGGTAGTTGGAGGAACAGGGAGAGGCGCCGCTAACTTCGATCATAGGAGCGAGCAATGCCCAGACGTCCATTTCTGATCGCGATCGTCGTCGCCTTGGCCGGCGCCGTCGCGGCACCGGCCGCGTCCGCCGGGCCGGTCGTCACCGGCCCGAACGGGAACACGCAGTCGATCGA
>DASZDI010000168.1:0-4581 GCA_035942135.1 Solirubrobacterales bacterium
ACAATCCCCTGGTAGAGCGTGCCGGCGACGACGCTGGCCAGGATCGAGAGCGGGGCCAGCGCCAGGTTCTCTCCGATCAGCACTTCGACGACGGCGAGGAGCAGGAAGAGCCAGAAGGCGACCGGGAGCAGCACGCCCACGTGCTCGCGGTAGATGCCGAACACCTCGCGGAAGGTCTCGTCGACGTCGAGCTTGGGCTTCATCAGGCGCCATTTCTATCGGGTATGGCGCGGCGCCCGCACCTTTGCATCGATTGGTGGGGATAATTAGCCCTTATGGGAGGCGCCGAGCCCGAGCAGTCCACGCAGAGCCCCGAGGAGGATCGCTTCAAGCGCCTGCTCGACGTCGGCAGCGACCTGCTCTCCGAGCTCGACCTCGAGGCGCTCCTCTGCTCGGTGGTCGAGGCCGCGCGGGAGCTGACCGGCGCCCGCTACGCCGCTCTCGGCGTCCTCGACCCCGAGCGGCGCGAGCTCGAACGCTTCATCAACATCGGCATCGACGAGGAGACCCGGCGAGGGATCGGCAACCTGCCCCGCGGTCGCGGCGTCCTCGGCGAGCTGATCCGCGAGCCGGCGCCGCTGCGCCTGCGCGACGTCGAACGGCACCCCCACGCCTACGGCTTCCCCCCCGGCCACCCGCCGATGCATTCCTTCCTCGGCGTCCCGATCGCCGTCCGCGGCGAGACCTACGGCAACCTCTACATGACCGAGAAGCGCGACGCCCCGGAGTTCGACGAGAGTGACGAGGAGGCGGCGCGGACGCTGGCCGGCTGGGCCGGGATCGCGATCGAGAACGCCCGCCTCTACACCAGCCTCAGCGAACGCGAGGCGGAGGTCGAGCAGGCGCTGCGCCGGGCGGAGACCTCGGTCGACATCGCCCGCACCGTCGGCGGCGAGACCGACGTCGCCCGCGTCCTCGACCTGATCGTCAAGCGGGCGCGGGCCCTCGTCGACGCCCGCTGCCTGCTCGTCCTCCTGCGCCGCGGCGACCACCTCTACGTCGCCGCCAAGGCCGGCGCGGTGAGCGAGGACGTCGAAGACCTGACGGTGCCGAGCGGGGACTCGGTCTTCGGCGCGGCGATGGAGGACCAGGTCTCCCAGCACCTCGACCGCGGCTCCCCCCCGTCGGAGGCGCGGCTGCGGGAACGGCTCGGCGCCGAGGCGGCGCTGGTGGTGCCGCTGCTCTTCCGCGGCCGGGCGGTGGGGACGCTGGTCGCGTTGGACCGCGAAGCCGGCGGCGTCGAGTTCGACCAGGAGGACCTGCGCCTGCTGCAGGCCTTCGCCGCCAGCGCCGCGACCGCGGTGGCGACGGCGCAGACGGTGGAGTCCGACCGCCTGCGCCAGCAGGTCGAGTCGGCCGAGCGCGAGCGCGAGCGCTGGGCCCGCGAGCTCCACGACGACGCCCTGCAGGGGCTGGCCGCGATCCGGATCAGCCTGGCGACGGCGCTGCAGAGCCAGGGCGAGCGGCGGGCGGCGCGGATCGAGAGCGCGGCAGAGGAGACGATGGTGCGACTCGAGGGGCAGATCAACGAGCTCAACCGGCTGATCAACGACCTGCGGCCGGCGGCGCTGGAACGGCTCGGGCTGGCCGGCGCCCTGAAGGCGCTCGCCGAAGAGCACGCCGCCCGCAGCCGGATCGGGATCGAGGCGACGATCGAGATCCCCGACCAGTTGAGCGGCGACGAGGAACGGATCGTCTACCGCCTCGCGCAGGAGGCGCTGACCAACGTCGCCAAGCACGCCGGCGCCTCGCGCGTGGAGCTGAGCGCGCGGCAGGTCGCGGGCGCGATCCAGATCGAGGTCCGCGACGACGGCAGCGGCTTCGACCCCGAGCTCACGACCGGCGGCCGCGGCCTGGTCGGGATGCGCGAGCGGCTGCAGCTGCTCGGCGGCACGGTCGCGGTCGAGTCGCGGCCCGGCGAGGGGACCGCGATCACCGCACGGGTCCCGCTGCAGGAGCGCTGACGGCCTCAGCCGCGGCGGGACTCGATGACGCCGTTGGCGATCGCGAAGCGGACCAGCTCCGGCCGCGACTCCAGCCCCAGCTTCTCCAGCAGCTTCGCCCGGTTGACCTCGACCGCGCGCACGCTGAGGTAGAGCCTCTCGCCGATCTCGCGGTTGGTGTGGCCGAGGGCGAGCAGCCGCAGCAGCTCCAGGTCTCGCTCGGCGAGCGCCTCCAGCGGGTCGACGCCGAGCTGCGCCACCTGCCCGCCCAGCTCCGGGTCGATGTAGGAGCCGCCGCCGGCCGCGGCGCGGATCGCCGAGGTCAGCTGGCGCTCCGCCGCCTGCTTGAGGACGTAGCCGGAGGCGCCCGCGCGCAGCAGGTCGCGGGCGCGCCGGGGCTCGTCGTGCATGGTCAGGACGACGATCGCGGTCGACGGCGCCTCCTCGCACAGCGCCGGGATGTCGCGCGCCGGCTCCGCCCCCGGCATCTGCAGGTCGAGGACGAGCACGTCGGGGCGGCGGTCGCGGACCAGCTTCGCGGCGCCGGGGGCGTCCGCGGCCTCGCCGATCACCCGCAGGTCCTCCTCCACCTCGAGCATCGCCCGCAGCCCCGCCCGGATCATGTTGTGGTCGTCCGCGAGGACGACGGTTATCTGCTTCTCGCCGCTCTCCATCTCCCGCTTTCCTCGGGCGCCAGTCTCGCATCTCCCCAATATTGGGGAGATGCCGCAGCGGCGGATGTGGACTTCGCCCGATGGCATCCCGCCTCGCGCAGAGCACCATTCTGTCGTGCGAATTCTTCTCGCAGCCGATCAGCACGACCACGAGGCGATCGCGGCGCTCGTCGTCGCTGGCAGGCACCAGGTCGTGCTCGTCCATCCCGAGGACGTCGACCACCCGCTGGAGCTGAAGCTGCGCAACGCGCTGCCCGGCGAGGAGGTGGTCACCGTGCCGCTGCAGGTCGTGGTCGACGGCGAGGAGCCCTGGCGCCCCCAGGCGCTGCTCGGGCTGCGCAGCGTCAGATCCCTGATCGCGGCGGACGCGACGGTGATCTGCGCGCTCGGCGCCCGGCCCCCGGTCGTGGTCGGGGCGAGCGGCGAGATGCAGCCGGTGGCAGCCGCGGTCGACACCGAGCTGGCGGTCGGCCTGCTGGCGCGCCGGCTCGACGCCGACCGCTTCGGCGCCCCGCGCGAGCTCGTCGCCGAGCTCGGCTACGCTCGCCCTGCATGAGCGCCGGGAGGGGGTCCGAGGAGAAGATCGCGGTGGTCCTGGCGGACGACCACGCGGTGGTCCGCGGGGCGCTGAAGGCGCTGCTGGAGGGGCAGCCGGACCTCGAGGTCGTCGGCGAGGTCGGCGACATCGCCTCGGCCCGTGCGACGGTGGCCGAGCAGGGGCCCCGGGTGCTGGTCCTCGACGTCAACATGCCCGACGGCCTCGGGGTCGACGCCGTCGCCGAGCTGCGGACGGAGGCGCCGGGGACCGAGATCGTGCTGCTGACGATGGACCGCGACCTGACCCTGGCCCGCCGCGCCCTCGACGCCGGCGCCCGCGGCTACCTCTTCAAGGACTCCGCCCACCTGGAGCTGATCGAGGCGGTCCGCGCCGCCGCCGCAGGCGACCGCCACCTGGCCCCGGCCGTTGCCGCCGGCCTCAAGGACGGCGCCGGCGAAGAGCAGCCGATCCTCTCCAAGCGAGAGACCGAGGTCCTGAAGCTGATGGCGCTCGGCCACACCAACCGCGAGATCGGCGAGCAGCTCTCCCTCAGCGTCCGCACCGTCGAGACCCACCGAGCGCACATCCAGCAGAAGCTGGGGCTGTCGAGCAGGCCGGAGCTGACGCAGTACGCGTTGGCGAACGGGTTGATCGATACCTAGAGTCGAGAATCGCAGCCGACTTTCGGCACAGCCTGGTGTGTTCGAAGTCGGATGCGCCCGCGGGGCTAGAGCTTCCGCTCCAGCTCTTCGGCACGCCCGGCCAGCTCGGACAACGGGACGCCCAAGATATGGCTGATCCTGCGAACCACGCCCATGGTCGGATTACGTTGGCCCCTCTCGATGAGGCTGATGTAGGTCTCATGCAGATCCACCCGCAGAGCGAGCTCCTCTTGCGTCAGTCCTTTCTCTTTGCGGGCCTCGTTGACGGCCTGCCCCAGGGCTCGCAGCACTTTGTCCGGATCGAGAGATGGGGAGGGCACGCCGTGAACTATCTCCCAATTTCTTTAGAGCTGAACTCAAGTCCTTTTTAAGACTCTAAGTCGGTAGACGCAGAGTCAGGATCAAGGTACGATTATAGGCAACCTCAACCCCTGACGCCGCCCCTCTACCCCCTCGAAAGAACCATGGAAACCGCCCTCGCCATCCAGGCGCTGATCATTCTCGTTCTGCTCGTCAAGTTCGTTCTCTAGGGCCCACCCCGGGTAGATTCCGGCTGATGCTCTATTTCAGCCACCCCGCCTGTCTCGAGCACGATCCTCGGGTGGGGATGCCGGGGCATCCGGAGCGGCCGGAGCGGTTGCGGGCGGTCGAGGGGGCGTTGGAGGAGCGGGAGTGGCTCGGGTGGGAGCGGCGGGAGGCTCCGGCGGCGAGCGAGGGGGAGCTGATGCTGATCCATCCGCGGGAGCACGTGGAGGGGGTTCGGG
>DASZDI010000169.1:0-6460 GCA_035942135.1 Solirubrobacterales bacterium
CCGACGCCGAGCAGGCCGGGGCCGACGTGGGCGCCGAGCACGGCGCCGACCTCGGAGATGAAGACGGGGTCGCAGCCGAAGATCTCGTAGCAGTCTTCGATCAGCGCGTCGGCGGTCTCTTTGTCCTGGATGTACTGGACGACCCAGCCGTCGCGACCGGATTCGTGGCGCTGCCGCGCGTAGCTGCGCAGCCGCTCCAGCGAGCGGGCGCGGGTGCGGACCCGCTCGACCGGGGTGATCTCTTCCTCGAGGGTGAGGATCGGCTTGATCTTCAGGGCGCCGCCGATCCAGGCGCGGGCGCCGCCGATGCGGCCGCCGCGACGCAGGTACTCGAGGGTGTCGATCGCGAACCACATCTTCAGGTCGTTGCGGGTCTCCTCCGCCTGGGCGATCGTGGCCTGCGCATCGGCCCCGGCCGCGGCGGCCGTCGCCGCGCCCAGCGCGCAGAGCCCCATCCCCCCGGCGCCGGAGCGGGAGTCCATCAGGTGGAGGCGCTCGCCGCCCTTGCCTTCCTCGATCAGCCGCTCGCGCGCCTGGCCCGCGGCCTCGAAGGTGCCGGAGATGCCGGCCGAGATGTGGACCGAGACGACTTCCCTGCCTTCCGCCAGCAGCGGCTCGTAGACCTCGATGAAGTCGCCGATCGAAGGCTGCGACGTGGTCGCCCCGCTTTCGGAGGCGCGCAGCCGCTCGTAAAAAGCCTCGTAGTCGTCGATCTCCGACTCGCGCTCCTGCTGCCCGTCGACCGAGACGTAGAGGCTGATCGTCCGGATGCCGCGCTCTGCCAGGAGCTCGGCGGGGAGATAGGCGGTCGTGTCGCAGACGACCGCGGTCTCGGCAGGCGAGCTCACAGCGGTGAGTCTAGTCGCGCAGCCACGCCGGACCGCCTGTCCATCTCGCTACACTTTGTGAAGTGACCGACACGCCCAACGCCGCCATCACCCTCACCGACAAGGCCGCCGAGAAGATCGGCGAGCTGCTCGGCTCTCAAGCCGACGGTACCGAGCAGGCCCTCCGGGTCGCCGTCCGCGGCGGCGGCTGCTCCGGCTTCCAGTACGCGCTTGCCTTCGACAAGGCCAAGGAGGACGACCACGTCTTCGAGGTAGACGGCGTCGCCGTCGTCGTCGACAAGGTCAGCATGCAGTTCGTCTTCGGCTCGGAGGTCGACTACGTCGAAGGCCTCCAGGGCGCTGGCTTCCAGGTCAACAACCCGAACGTGGTTGCGGCCTGCGGTTGCGGCTCGTCGTTCCAGGTCAAAGAGGACGCCGCCGAGCAAGCGGCTGTCTAGCGGGCGCGCCTCGGGCGCGCTCGGCTATTCGATCTGCAGCGGGGGAGACTGCGCCGGGGGCGCGGCCTGCGTTGCCTGGGCGTTCTCGGGTTGCTCCACCCCGAGGGCAGCGGCCAGCTCGCCGGACTCGAACATCTCCTCGACGATGTCGCAGCCGCCCAGCAGCTCGCCGTTGACGTAGAGCTGAGGGAAGGTCTGCCAGTCGGAGATCTCCGTCGTCACTTCGCGCAGCGGCTGCAGCGCGGGAAGGACGTCGATCGCGCCGTAATCCACGTCGACCTGGTCGAGCACCTGGACCACGCGCATCGAGAACCCGCAGCGCGGCATGTCCGGCGTCCCTTTCATGAACAGCAGGACCGGGTTGGCGGCGATCAGCTCTTCTACTTTGGACTTCAGTTCTGGGTCGGCCATGGGGGCATTGTAGGGAGGCGGAACTCCCGGCCTCAGATCTGGGTGAGGATCAGGCCGGCAAGGCCCATGAACCCGGTCGCCATAACGATCACCAGGCCGATGAAAGCTTGAACCATCGTGTGTTGAAGAGCGTCGATGCGTCCCGTCAGTCGAGTGTCCATCTCGCTGACTTTGGCGCTCAGCGCGGTTATTCGACCATTGAGATCGTCGAGCCGAGAATCGGTCCAGGTGGATCGCATTGCCTCCATGGCTCCAGGCTAGGGGAAAAGGTCCTACGTGTGGCGCACGTAAGTGTAACTTTTTGTCCGCAGGAGTGCGACTAGCCGGGAACGCTGGTCTTCACCGACAGCGCGTGGATCGTGCCGTCGTCGAAGCGCTCTTTGACCGCGGCCTTGACCAAGCGGTGCTGATCGATTCGGGAGAGGCCCTGGAACTGGGGGGCGCTGACCGTCGCCCGCAGGTGGTCGCCGGTGCCGGTTTCGTCGATCACCTCGACCTCGGCGCCCGGCAGGGCCGCCTCGATCATGCCCTTCAGCTCGGCGAGGTCAGCGGCCACGGGCTCAGCCCGAGACGCCCTCGCCGATGGTCTCGAGCATCTCCTCGACCCTGACGAACTTGACGCGCGGGCGGCCGTGCGGCTCGCCACGGCCGACCTCGGCCTGGTCGATCGCCTGCCAGTCCTCGAAGCTGACGTAGCGGATGCCGCGCTCGCGCAGCAGGTCCTCGACCGCCACGGGGTCGGGGCTCTCCGGGCTCAGCAGCGTCTCGGACTCGACGTCGGCGAGGAGGTTCTGCACCGTCTCCAGCGCGTCTTTCTTGTTGGTCCCGATCACGCCGGAGGGACCGCGCTTGATCCAGCCGGCGGTGTAGTGGCCGACCTTGTGGCCGGCGTCGTGGGAGTCGAGGATGCGGCCGCCCTCGTTGAGGATCAGGCCGCGCTTCTCGTCGAAGGGGACCCCCTCGATCGGGACGCCGGTGTAGCCGACCGAGCGGAGCACGAGCCCGCACTCCAGCTCTTCGCGCTCGCCGGTGTCCTTGGCCCGCAGGGTGCCGCCTTCCTCGACCAGCTCGTTGCGGCCGATCACGATCGATTCGACCTTGCCGTCGCCCTTGATCTCGACCGGCGAGGAGAGGAAGCGGAGGACGATCCGCTGCTTCTTGCCCTGCGGCTCGCGCTGGGAGAACTCTTTGAGCGTCTCGACGTTGACGCGGGTGGTCTTGTCGGCCTCGTCGGACTCGAGGTAGGCGGCGCTGGCCGGGTCGAGCTCGACCTCTTTCGGGTCGACGACGACGTCGGCGTCCTCCATCTCCCCGAGCTCTTTGATCTCGGGGTTGGTGAAGGCGGCCTGGACGGGCCCACGGCGGCCGAGGACGACGATCTCGCGGATCTTCTTTGCGTCGAGCATCTCGATCGCGTGGTCGGCGGTGTCGGTCTGGCGCAGCTCGTGGTCGGTCAGGGCCAGCATCCGGGCGACGTCCATCGCGACGTTGCCGTTGCCGATCACCACGGCGCGCTCGGAGGAGAGGTCGAAGCTCTCGTCCGCGTAGTCGGGGTGGGCGTTGTACCAGCCGACGAAGGCGGTGGCGGCATGGCTGCCGGGCAGCTCCTCGCCCGGGATGCCGAGCCGGCGGTCGGTCTCGCAGCCGACCGTGAAGACGATCGCGTGGTAGAGCCGCTCGAGGTCCTCGACCTCGATGTCGTGGCCGATCTTGACGTTGCCGAAGAAGCGGAAGCCGTCGCGCGCCGCGGTTTTTTCGTAGACGCGGATCACCGACTTGATCTTGGGATGGTCGGGGGCGACACCGCCGCGGACCAGCCCGAAGGGAGAGGGGAGGCGGTCGAAGAGGTCGACCTGGGCGTGCAGGTCGCCGTCCTTGAGGATGTGCTCGGCGGCGTAGAAGCCGGAGGGGCCGGCGCCGACGATGGCGACGCGGAGGGGGGTCTGTTCGGTTCCGATCTTGCTCATTGGAGCGCGAAAGGATAGGGAACCGAGCGAGAGGGCCGTCGGGTGCTGCCCCTGAAACCTCTCCCGAAAACTCCGACTAGTCAAATCTTAATAAATGGCGAATGCCGAATCCGATAAGGATTAGACAAGCGATCCATACGGATCGGAATACCAGTCAAGGGAGTAAGAGATGAAGTTCAAGGTCAAGGCCAGGACCCTGGCTGCGGTCGCAGGGGTTCTGACCGCCTTCGCCCTGCCCGTTTCAGCGGCGCAGGCTGCCACGTTCGCGCCCGGCTACGAGCAGTTCGGACCCGGCTGCCCGAGCCAGGCAGAAAAACCCGCCGTGGAAACCTGCATGCGGGCTGAAATCAAGAGCGGTCATTTCCAGATGGGGAACAAAGACGTGCCGATCAGCAAACCGATGGCGCTGACCGCCGGCGTCACCGGGTTCAACGAATGGGTGGCCGGCCATCTGACCCCGGTCAAACAGCAGGTTCCGGGTGGGGTCATCGGCCTGACCGGACTCGATTGGCTCGTCAACTTCCTCAGCCTCGAGGGACTGAAGCTGTACGCGGTGACGGAGCTGGCGGGAACGCCGAACGTGAGCAATCCCGAAAACGTCCAGCTGCCGGTCAAAGTCCATCTGATCAACCCGGTGCTCGGGAACAACTGCTACGTGGGGTCCAACTCCAACCCGATCAACCTCAACCTGACGATCGGGACGACGAGCCCGCCGCCTCCGAACACTCCGATCAGCGGCTCGCCGCCGGAATTCGGCTTTGAACCAGTGCGGGAAATCGTCGAATTCAACAACATCAAATACGTCGACAACTCGTTTGCCGCTCCGGGGGCTTCGGGTTGCGTGCTGACGCTGTTCGGCTTCATCCCGATCAGCATCAACGGCCTGGTGAACTCCCAGTCGGGGCTTCCCTCGCCGGCGGGCACCAACGAGACGATCCAGAACCAGGATCTCCATCTCGCCCGCGTCCAGCTGGTCCATCCTTAACGGACCTGAGGACCTGATTCGAGAGCGCGCGGCGGACTCCGCCGCGCGCTCTCAGCTTGAAGAGGCGACCGCGGTCGCGGTCCGGCTGACGCCGTCGAGCGCGTCGAGGGCCTTCGAGACCGACGTCGCGACGCAGGTGAAGATCGGGGTCTCCCGCTCGGTGTACTCGCTCGACTCGGTCGGCCGCAGCTCGTTGACGAGGTCGAGGAACATGCCGGGATCGTCGCCCTCGAAGGCGACCACGAACTCCTGGTCGTCGAGGCCGAACGAGTAGGTCGTGTTGATCGTGATCTCGGGATAGCGGCGGCCGACTTCGATGTGGCTTTTCATGATCCGGCCGCGCTCCTCCGGCGGCAGCCCGTACCAGCGGCGCTGCTTGACCATCGGGTAGAGGAAGAGGTACTTGCGCTCGGTGACGCAGATCTCGGGCCGCGCCTGCTCGTCGGAGTAAGGCGAGCGTTTGGTCATCGCCAGGTACGAGTAGGGCGTGGAGGCCCACTTCGCCAGCCCGCTCTGGCCGAGGACGACGTGGAAGGTGTGGATGTCGTCCAGGTTCGGGCTCTGGCTCAGCAGCACCAGGTCGACGTCGCCCCGCGTCCCTATGGTTGAGTAGGCGCGCAAGGAGCGGTCGACGGCGTAGTCCTCGCAGGCGGCGAGGAACTCCTGCTTGTCGGCTGCGCGAAGCTCCGGGTCCCGACGACGCCAGGCTGGATCGATCTTGAAAAACGTGAACTTGGCGAACGTGCGGTCGGCCATTGCGGTGACGATAGCGCTCGCCCTGCTCCTGGTCGCCGCCCCCGCGGCGGCCGCGAAGACCCCGCCCCGGACCCATCTCCTCTTCCTGCCGCCGCAGACCACGGTGGCGGACCTGGCCGCCGCCGGCCTCTCCCCGGGCACGATGAGCCCCGGCCTCGGAGCCGTCCCCCTCCAGCAGACCTACCTCGACATCACCCAAGGCAACCGCCTCTTCGACTCCCTCTACAACCAGGACCTGCCCGAGCTGCACGACAACTGCGCGAGTTGGCGGCGAGTCGTCATCCAACGAGCCGAGTCAGCCCCTGCCGACATAGTCCCCGGCCTCCTCTCGTCAACCTTGGCAGCGGCCGGAGCGGAGGTCCGGGGAAGGGGCGAAACGTCTTGTGTTTTTTCGCCTCCCCCCAACTCGGACGGCCCCCGCCGATCCGCGAAAAAACTAAGTGCAGCCCCTTCCCCCGACCCCCGACCCCCCACCTTCGAAGCCCGCAAAGGAACCCTGAACCGCCTCCCGTCCCTGCGCCGCAACGACCTGCTGATCGCCATCGCCAAGCCCACCGGCACCTCCGGCGACCTCGTCGCGATCGGGATCGCCGGCCACGGCTTCGACGGCAACCTCACCTCGGACAGCACCCGGATGGACGGCTACGTGCTCTCGACCGACGTCGCGCCGACGATCCTCGACCGCCTCGGGATCGAGGTTCCCTCGGAGATGTCCGGTCGGCCGATCCGCGCGGAGGGATCCGTCGACCCGGCCGCGGTCGAATCGCTGGTCGAGCGGCTGGACGTGATCCCCTCGCGGCGGGGGCCGGTGATCGGCCTCACCGCCGTCGCCTGGCTGGCGTTGATGGCGCTGTTCGCCTTCGTCGGCCGCGGTGGGCCGATCGCGCGATCCGCGGTGCGGTTGTTCACCCTCAGCGCGGTCTACCTGCCGCTCCTGCTCCTCCTCGGCGCCGCGCTGAAACCGGGGGAGACGACCGAAGCGCTGCTCGTCGCGCTCGGGTCGCCGGTGCTGGCGGCGCTGACGCTCTCCCTGCTCGGCGGTTACCGACCGTTGGC
>DASZDI010000170.1:0-1878 GCA_035942135.1 Solirubrobacterales bacterium
TCTCGATGTAGGTGAGGAAGACGCTGTAGCCGAAGCCGCCGAGGGAGATCGCGAAGCCCGCGAACCGGGCGACGTCGTCGGCGAAGAAGGCGGTCGCCAGCAGCAGCAGGTAGGCGATCGCCCCGAAGACGGCGATGTTGACCCCGGCGACGTGGGAATAGGAGCTTTCGGCGACGGTCTTGCAGCCGCTGCCGCTGGCGAGGCAGACCGGCGACCCGCCCCCCGACTCGGCGATCGCGATGTACCCGGCGACGGCGACGCCGAGGGCGGCGACGAAGGCGATCGCGCGGCGCAGGTTGTCCTCGCTGGGGAAGCTCACGGCGCTGAAGATAAGGCTTCTGCGTAAAAGCTCGCTAAGGCCCGCGAGAGCTTGCCGCCCTGCCAGGCGAGCGGCGACTCGCCCTCCTTCTCGCTGAGCAGCTCGGCCCGGGGAAGCGCCTCGGCGTAGGCCGCCGCGGTCGCGTAGGGATGCCCGGGGTCGGCCTCGTCGTTGCTGGCGACGACCAGGGCCGGGACGTCGACCGCCGCGAGCTCCCCGAGCGAGTCGAAGGGGCGCGAGCGCGGCACCTCCCGCAGCGCCTCCACCAGCGCCTCGGGATGGCGCTGGCGCAGCATCCGCTCCCAGGTGAAGCGCGCCACCGACTCGCGCCAGCGCGGGTCGGTCGCCTGCTTCTCGCCGATGTAGGCGACGAAGCCGTCGATGCCGCCCGCCGCCAGTGCCGCCGCCAGCCCGTCCCAGTACTCCAGCGACTCCGGCCTGACCTCGCCGCTGTACGTAGGCCCGATCAGGACCAGGCCCGCCAGCCGCTCGGGGTGCCGCAGCGCGAAGGCCGCGGCCGTGTGGGCGCCCATCGAGTGGCCGGCGAGGAGGAACCGCTCTTCTCCCACCTGCGCCGCCACCACCCGCTCCAGGTCCTCGACCAGCCGCGGGTATCCATAACCCTCCCCCGCCGGGGCCGGGTCGGACTCCCCGTGCCCCCGCGCGTCGTAGGCGACGACGGCGTGCCCGGCGCGGGATAGCGCCTTCGAGCCGTGCAGGACGTAGCGCCGGGTGGCGGTCACCCCGTGGCAGAGGACGACCGGCGGCCCCTCCCCTTCCGCCTCCCCCCGCAGCCGGGGGCTCGGCCCGACCGCGAAGGGCTGCGCCTCCGGCGCCATCAACCCAAGGAGGCGACGGCGCGCTCGAGATCGTCCACCGACTCGTAGCCGAGCCCGGTCAGGCTCACCTTCTCGTAGCGGACCACTCCCTCCTCGTCGACGACGAAGATCGCCCGCCGCACCGTCGGCCCCAGCGTCACCCCGTAGGCACGCGCGACCTTCTTCTCGACGTCGGCGAGCAGCGGCACGTTGAGGCTCTTCTCTTTGACGAAGCGCTCGTGCGAGTCGACCGACTGCGAGGAGATGCCCAGCACCTCGGCGCCGAGCTCGTCCAGCCGCTCGCCCTGATCGCGGTAGGAGCAGAACTGCCGGGTGCAGACGGCGGTGAAGTCGCCCGGGTAGAAGGCGAGGACCAGCTTGCGCCCGCGGTAGTCGGCGAGGCGGTAGGTCCTGCCGCCCGTGCCGGGCAGCTCGAAATCGGGAGCGGGGTCGCCTGCCTTCAGCTTCGCCATCGAGCGAGCTTAGCCGGGCGGCTATCCCTGCTCGATCGTGACTTCTTCGATCAGGACGGTCTGTTTCGGCGCTTCTTCCGGGGTGCCGAGCTTCTCGATCGCCGCGACCGTCTCGTAGCCCTCGCTGACCCGGCCGACCAGCGCGTATTCGGGCGGCAGCCCGGCGTCGGGGGCGGTGACGACGTAGAACTGGCTGCCGGAGCGGCCGGGAGGCTCGGCCGAGCTCTTCGCCATCGCGACCACGCCTTTGGTGTAGGCGAGGTTGGCC
>DASZDI010000171.1:0-4055 GCA_035942135.1 Solirubrobacterales bacterium
CCGCCTGGAACTGCGCCCGCGCTAGGGGGCATCCGTATGCATATGGGAAGAACGTCCCGGTAATCAGCCATTTTGCCTAACGGCGCCGTTCCTCTCTTAGGGTATGCGCGTGAGCGCGAACGGGAACGCGGGAGGCAACGAGCCCGGAGGTAACCCGTGGATGCCCGCGCGCTTGATTCCGGTTGCCGGAATCCGCGGTCAGGACGAGCAGGAGATCCGCGCCGCCTCTTCCCTCCTGGCGGTGATGGGAGCGGTCGACGAGTTCGGCAAGGCGCTGCTGAAGGAGATCGGGGCGCCGGCAGGCCGCATCTCCACCTTCACCGAGGTGCCGCTGAAGAGCTCAGAGGGGAAGACCTTCCGACCGGATGGCGCGATTACCGTCGAGCGCGGCAAGACCTCGTGGAAGTGCCTCGTCGAGGTCAAAACCAACAACGCGCCCCTCAGGGACGAGCAGGTTTCCACTTATCTGGACCTCGCCCGCGAACATGGGTTCCAGGCGGTCCTGACGATCTCGAACCAAATCAGCGGCAGCGCGGCGGACGTTCCCGTCAGCGTCGATCGCCGGAAGCTTCGCAGCGTCGAGCTGCGCCATCTCTCCTGGTGGCGCATCCTCACCGAGGCGATCATGCAGCACCAGCACCGCGGCGTTCGCGATCCCGACCAAGCGTGGATCCTCGGCGAGCTGATCGCTTATCTGGAGCACGAGAAGTCCGGCGCGATCGGCTTCGAGGACATGGGCCAGAGCTGGGTGCAGGTCAGGAACGCCGCCCGCGACGGAACCATTCGTCCCGCCGATCCCGGCGTGCGCGACGTCGTCGATCGCTGGGAGCAGTTCGTCGAGTACCTCTGCCTGAGCCTCAGCCAGGATCTCGGGGTTCAGGTGCTCTCGGCCCAGTCCAGGGCCAAGGATGGGCAGAGATGGACCGATGACCTGTTGAAGGGGCTGGAGACCGAAGGGGTTCTTTCGGGATCGTTCCGCGTCCCCGGCGCCGTCGGGCCGATCGACGTCGAAGCCGACCTGCGCGCTCGACTCACGCGCGTGAGCGTGAAGGCGAGCGCGCCCAAGGAGGGCCGGCCGGCGACCCGGATCAGCTGGATCCTGCGCCAACTGAAGAAAGCTCCGGACGACCTGCGCGTCGAAGTTCACTTCGCCCGGACGAAGGAGTCGACGGCGCTTCTCCTCAAGGACGCGCGCGAGGACCCGAAGGCCCTGCTTTCGCCGTCGGACCCGAAGCGGGAGCCGAGGAGCTTCACGCTCTCCCTCGCTCGCCCCCTCGGCACCAAGCGCGGCAAGGGTGAGCGCTCGTTCGTCCTCGAGACCCGCCGGCAGGTGGTGAGCTTCTACGGTGATCTGGTCGAGAGTCTCAGCGAGTGGCGGCCGAAAGCTCCGAAGCTCCAAGCGGAGAAATCGCCTGAAGAGAGCGGGGATCCACGGCGGACCATCCCCGAGGCCTCCGATCTGCCTGCGCCGGCGCAGGCCGAGAACGCGAGGAACCTGCCCGTGCCTCACTCCTCAGCGCCTCCCTGGGCGACGGGGAGCTAGGGCTACGCCAATTCCCGCTGGCGTTCGCTGGCGTGGATCACGTGCTTGCAGACCTCGTGGGGCTCGTCGGCGACGACTAGGAGCTCTTTGTCGCCGGGGGAGATCAGGCCGTTGTCCTCGAGGGCGCAGTCGATCCACTCGAGCAGGGGGTCCCAGAAGTCGGAGCCGACGAGGATGGTCGGGAAGAGGTCGACCCGGTGGGTCTGGATCAGGGTCAGGGACTCGAAGAGCTCGTCGAGGGTGCCGAAGCCGCCGGGCATGATCACGAAGGCTCGCGAGTAGCGGACGAACATCAGCTTGCGGGCGAAGAAGTAGTGGAAGTCGAGCGAGCGGTTGACGTAGGGGTTCCCGTGCTGCTCGTGGGGGAGCTCGATGTTGAGGCCGACCGAGAGGCCGTCGGCCTCGGCGGCGCCGCGGTTGGCGGCCTCCATCAGCCCCGGGCCGCCGCCGGTGATCACGGTGAAACCGTGGCCGGCGAGGCAGGCGGCGGTCCTACGGCAGAGGTCGTACCAGGGATGGTCCTCGGCGACGCGGGCGGAGCCGAAGATCGAGACCCCCTCCTCGATGTCGCGGAGCGCGTCGAAGGCCCCGTCGATCTCCTTGCGGATGCGGTCGAGGCGCTTCTCGTCGTCGGCCTCGATGTCCCGCGGCACGCGGAGCAGCCGCTGGTCCCCCCTGGCGTTCCTGTCGCGATTCGTCTCTCCCAATGCCCCCGGCGGGACTCGAACCCGCGCCGCGCGGCTTAAAAGGCCGCCGCTCTAACCAGCTGAGCTACAGGGGCGTACTGCTTTTCAAGGGTAGAGCCTCGGGCCGGGTCGGCGTCGGCTTCGCCCAGGCCGAGGCTAGCCGGCGGACTCGTATCGCACGCTGTCGACTGCACCGCGCGGTTTTTCTACGCGGACGCAGATCGCGGTCACCGTCATCGTCGAGCCCGAGCCGAACCACGAGTAAGAGTAGGCCGTCGCCCTCCAGCCGGTCAGCAACGGACCGGGGCCGCTGCTGTTGACACTGGCCTGGTTGTCGTTGCTCAAGGTTGCTCCGCCGCCGATCACGTAGGTGTCGGGCGGACAGTTAGCGGTGGCCGTGCCGATTCGCCCTTCCCCTGGAAGCGTGGTCGTCGTCGACTGGTACTGCACCTCGGCGAGGGCTGCCGCGCTGACGCCGGTGAGGGTCTTCTCGTTTATCTGGGTGCCCGTAAGGGCGTTCGCCTTGACCTGGCGCCCCGTCAACGATTTCGGCTTGATCCGATTGGGCTGGATCGTCTTCGGCTTGATCCGGTTACCCGGCAGCGAGCTCCGCTTGATCTGCTTGCCGTTGATCTTCCCCGCTGCGTAGACAGTGCCTCCCAGGGCGATGAAAAGCGCCAAGCAAGCGATGACGTTTGAGAACGACAGCAACCTTCGGGTGCGAGCGATCAAGTCAATCTCCTTTGCGGCAGAGGTAGTCCAATAGTCGAGAACTTATTGGATACCGAAATAGAACTCCAGGAGGAAATAGAACTTCAGGAGAGGTCCGGCAGGCCCTCGTAGGCGGTCGAGGCCTCGGCGTGGGTGCGGCGGGGGATGCGGCCGGCGCGGTGGGCGAGGTGGCCGGCCTCGACGCCGCGGCGGAGGGCGGTCGCCATCGCGGTCGGGTCCTCGGCGCCGAAGATGGCGCTGGCGGCGAGGATCGCGTCGCAGCCGAGCTCCATCGCCTGGGCGGCGTCGGAGGCGGTGCCGATGCCGGCGTCGAGGACAACCGGGACCTCGGCGCGCTCGGTGATGATCGCGATGTTGTACGGGTTGCGGATGCCGGCGCCGGAGCCGATCGGCGAGCCCAGCGGCATCACCGCGGCGCAGCCGGCCTCCTCGAGGCGGCGGGCGAGGATCGGGTCGTCGTTGGTGTAGGGGAGGACGGTGAAGCCGTAGCCGACCAGTTGCTCGGCGGCGTCGACCAGCTCGACCGCGTCCGGGTAGAGGGTGCGGTCGTCGCCGATCACCTCAAGCTTGACCCAGTCGGTCTGGAAGGCCTCGCGGGCGAGCTTCGCGGTGCGGACGGCGTCGCGGGCGGTGTAGCAGCCGGCGGTGTTGGGGAGGACGAAGAGGCCGAGCCGGTCGATCACGTCGAGGACCGAGCCTTCGGCGGCCGGGTCGATGCGGCGCAGGGCGACGGTGACGATCTCGGTGCCGGAGGCGACCAGCGCCGCCTCCATCTGCTCCAGCGAGCGGAAGCCACCGGTGCCGGCGATCAGCCGCGAGGACCACTCGCGCCCGCCCAGCTCCCAGGTCTCGGCGCCACCCTGGATCGCTGCGAGGACCTCGACCGCCTGCCCCTCGCGCAGCGGCGTCCGCTCCCACTCGCTCCGCGGGACGACCTCGCCGTCGAGCGCGACCGCGACTCCGCGTCCCCCCTTCCCCGCGCCGGACGCGCGCACGGCGACGTCGAGCGTGGCGCCCTCCGTCAGCTCCCGCGGCTCCCCGTTCAACTCGATCCTCACCGAGCCACCTCCGCAGTCGGCGTTCGTCCTTTGTAC
>DASZDI010000172.1:0-3569 GCA_035942135.1 Solirubrobacterales bacterium
AAGCCCATCAGTTTCTCCTCGCGCTGCTCCAGCGCCAGGTACTCCAGCTCCCGCTCGCCGGTGTAGATCTGCCGCGGCCGGGCGATTTTCTTCTCCGGGTCTTCGTGCATCTCCATCCACTGCGCGAACCAGCCGGAGGTGCGGGGGATGGCGAAGATCACCGTGAACATCTCGGTCGGGATCTCCATCGCCTCGTAGATGATCCCCGAGTAGAAGTCGACGTTGGGGTAGAGCTTGCGCTCGGTGAAGAACTCGTCGTCGAGGGCGTGCTTCTCGAGCTCGCGGGCGATCTCGACGAGGGGGTTGTACTCGGTCGCCTCGAAGACCTCGTCCATGTGCTGCTGGATGATCCGCGCCCGCGGGTCGTAGTTCTTGTACACCCGGTGGCCGAAGCCCATCAGTTTCTCCTCGCGCTGCTTCACCCGCTCGAGGAAGTCGGGGATGTTCTCCGGCGACTCGATCCGCCGCAGCATCCGCAGGACCGCCTCGTTGGCGCCGCCGTGCAGCGGCCCGTAGAGCGCCGCCACGCCCGCCGCGACGGCAGAGTAGGGGTCGACGTCGGAGGAGCCGACCCCGCGCACCGCGCTGGTCGAGCAGTTCTGTTCGTGGTCGGCGTGGAGGATGAAGAGGACGTCGAGCGCTTTCGCCAGCGCCTCCTTCGGGATGTGCCGGTCTTCGGTCTTCTTGAACATCATCGAGAGGAAGTTCTGCGCGTAGTCGAGGTCGTTGTCCGGGTAGACGTAGGGCAGCCCCATGTTGTGCCGGTAGGAGAAGGCGGCGAGGGTCGGGATCTTCGCGATCAGCCGCACCGCCGCCATGTAGCGCTCTTCCGGGTCGCCGATCTGCTTCGCGTCGGGGTAGAAGGTCGAGAGCGCGCCGACGCCGGCGAGCAGCATCCCCATCGGGTGGGCGTCGTAGCGGAAGCCCTCGAAGAAGTGCTTGAGGTCCTCGTGGACGAAGGTGTGGTGGGTGATGTCGTAGACCCAGCGGTCGAGCTGGGCGGTGGTCGGCAGCTCGCCGAAGATCAGCAGGTAGGCGACCTCGAGGTAGGTCGACTTCTCGCAGAGCTGGGCGATCGAGTGGCCGCGGTGTTCGAGGACCCCGGCGGCGCCGTCGATGTAGGTGATCGAGGAGCGGCAGGAGGCGGTGTTGGTGAAGGCCGGGTCGTAGGCCATCAGCCCGAATTCGTCCTCGGAGACTTTGATCTGGCGCAGGTCCATCGCCCGCACGGTGCCGTCGGAGATCGGCAGCTCGTAGCTCTTGCCGGTGCGGTTGTCGGTGACCGTCAGCGTCTCGTCGCCCGAGGGATCACCTGAGGAGTTGGCGCCGGCGGCGGTCGGATCCTGCGTCTGCTGCTCGGTGGCCATCGCCCCCTCCTTCTTGACTGGGTCGTTGAGGAGGGACGAAGTCTAGGGGGTGGGGGCCGTTGGGCCCTCGAACTGCGTCATCGAGCGCAGTTCCTCGAAGCGCTCGTCGATCTCCTCGCGGCTGAGGCGGGAGACGCGCTCGGTCCCGAACTCTTCGACGTTGAAGGAGGCGAGGACGGTGCCGTAGCCCATCGCCCGCCGCATCTCCTCGTCGTCGAGCGAGTCCGCGCAGCTGTCGAGGTAGCCGAAGAAGCCGCCGGCGAAGCTGTCGCCGGCGCCGGTCGGGTCGCGGACGTCCTCGAGCGGGAAGCCGGGCAGGGCGAAGAAGCCGTTCTGGGTGAAGAGGGCGGCGCCGTACTCGCCCTGCTTGGCGACGACCGCGCGCGGCCCCATGGCCATCACCGCGCGGGCGGCCCGGGCGAGGTTCGACTCGCCGGTCAGCATGCGGATCTCGGCATCGTTGACGACGAGCACGTCGACCTCGGCGATCGCCGCCGTCAGCGAGTCCTTGGCGGTTTCGATCCAGAGGTTCATCGAGTCGAGGCCGCTGAGCCGCGCCGCGCCGCACTGGGCGCGGACCTGGCGCTGCAGGTCGGGCTGGATGTTGGCGAGGAAGAGCGTGTCGGCTGCCTGGGCGGCCTCGGAGAGCTTCGGCTCGAACTCGCCGAAGACGCCGAGCTGGGTGTCCTCGGTGTGGGCGACGTTGAGGTCGTACTCATAGCGGCCGCGCCAGAAGAAGGACTGCCCGCCCGCGACCCGCTCGACGTCGTCGCAGAGGACGCCGCGCCTCTCCAGCACGGCGAACTCCTCGGCGCCGAAGTCGTCGCCGACCGGGCCGACCGGGCGTACCTCGGTGAAGAAGCTCGCGGCGAGGGAGAAGTGGACGGCGGCGCCGCCGAGCATCCGCTCGCGCTCCCCGAACGGGGTCTTGACGGCGTCAAAGGCGATCGATCCGACTACGGTCAGCGACATCGGCGGAGCGTACAGGGAGTCGGGTGTCCCTCGACGGCGCAACAGCGGGGAGGCGCCGTCGAGGCACGCCCGACTCCCTGTTCACTGCCGACTATGGTTCGCCGCCCGATGAAGGCGATCCAGATAGAGGAGTTCGGCGGGCCGGAGGTGCTCCAGCACGTCGAGGTCGCGGATCCGGCCCCCGGCGAGGGCGAGGTCCTGGTCGAGGTGGCGCGCAGCGGCGTCAACTTCGCCGACACCCACGCCTCCCGCAACGACTACCTGGCCGAGCAGACCCTGCCGTTGATCCCGGGCGCCGAGGTCAGCGGCCGCACCCCCGACGGGCGCCGCGTCGCGGCGCTGCTGGGGAGCGGCGGCTACGCCGAGAAGGTCGCGGTGCCGGAGGCGATGTTGGTCCCGGTCCCCGACGAGGTCGATGACGACCAGGCCGCCGGGGGGCTCCTGCAGGGGCTGACCGCGCTGGCGCTGGTCCAGCGCTGCGCTCGGATCGAGCCGGGGGAGACGGTCGTGGTCGAGGCCGCCGCCGGCGGTACCGGCACCCTCGCCGTGCAGCTCGCCAAGCGGGCCGGCGCGCGGGTGATCGGCCTCGCCTCCAGCGAGGAGAAGCGCGAGCTGGTCCGGGGCCTCGGCGCCGACGCCTGCGTCGACTCCCGCGGCGAGGAGCTCGGCGACGCGATTCGCGAGGCCAACGACGGCAGGCGGGTCGACGCGGTGCTCCACATGAGCGGCGGCGAAGCCTTCGACGCGGAGATGGACGTGCTGGCGCCGCTGGGGCGGATGGTCGTCTTCGGGATCGCCTCCCGCGAACAGCGCCAGATCTCCACCGCGTCGCTGCTGCGCGGCTCGAAGTCGGTGATCGGCTTCTGGCTCGCCCACCTCCTCGTCCGCCAGGACCTCCTGGTCCCGATGGTCCGCGATCTGATGGGTGCGATCGCCGCAGACGAGCTGACGGTTACGATCGGGGACACTTACCCGCTCTCCGAAGCGGCGCGGGCGCACGAAGACCTGATCGCCCGTCGCACCAGCGGCAAGCTCCTGCTCGACCCCTCCTCCTGATCGGACCCTCTCGATGACTGCTTTCAAAGACCTAGGACTCTCCCCCGACATCCAGCAGGCGCTGGACGAGCTCGGCTACGAGGACCCGACGCCGATCCAGGAGCAGGCGATCCCGGCGCTGCTGGGCGGTAACGACGTGATCGGGCAGGCCCAGACCGGGACCGGCAAGACCGC
>DASZDI010000173.1:0-2364 GCA_035942135.1 Solirubrobacterales bacterium
CTCTCGGCACTCAACATCAAGCCGAGGCCGCCGACGCCCGAGGCGTCAGCCGGTATCCGCCTCTCCTCGGCGAGATGTGCCGAGAGACCCCACCCCGGCACCCCCGCCAGCCCTCGTCCTCCGGGAGATGTCAACCCGCCTTGCTTTACTGCGCCCGGTGCCCCCGCCCCTGTCCGGGCCGAAATCCCCTTTCGGTCCCCGCGCTTTTGTCCCCTTTGCGCTGCTCTGCGCGCTTTTTGCGCTCTCGGGCTGCGGGACCGTGATCGACCGCGTCAAGCTCCAGGACACCGTCCAGGCTTCGCTTGAAGACTCGATTCATGAAAAGATCAAGAAGGTCGAGTGCCCTTCGGATCAACCGGTTGAGCCCGGCGCGACCTTCAGCTGCGATGTGATTTTTTCCGATCACAGGCGGGAAGAAGCCATCTTGAAAATCCGCAACGAGGAGGCAGACATCACGATGGTCAGCCTCAAACCTAAGAACTAGAGAGAGGCGAATGAGCGACCTGACGACTGCCCCGGACGAGCTGACCACCCACGCGAAACTTCTCAGCTGGGTCGACGAAATCGCGGCGCTCACCCAGCCCGACTCCGTCCACTGGTGCGACGGCTCCGCCGAGGAGTACGACCGCCTCGCCCAGGTCCTGATCGACGCCGGCACCTTCGAGCGCCTCTCCGACGCCAAGCGCCCGAACTCCTACCTCGCCCTCTCCGACCCCGGCGACGTCGCCCGCGTCGAAGACCGCACCTTCATCTGCTCCGAGCGGGAAGAGGACGCCGGCCCGACCAACAACTGGCGCGACCCGGCCGAGATGCGCGAGACCCTCGGCGAACTCTTCAAGGGCTCGATGAAGGGCCGGACGATGTACGTGGTCCCCTTCTCGATGGGCCCGCTCGGCTCCGACATCTCCGAAATCGGCGTCCAGCTGACCGACTCCGCCTACGTCGCGACGAACATGCGGATCATGACCCGGATGGGCAAGGCCGCCCTCGACGTGCTCGGCGCCGACGGCGACTTCGTCCCCTGCGTCCACTCGGTCGGGATGCCGCTGACCGAGGGCGTCGAAGACGTCTCCTGGCCCTGCAACGAGGCCAACAAGTACATCGTCCACTACCCCGACACGCGCGAGATCTGGTCCTTCGGCTCGGGCTACGGCGGCAACGCCCTGCTCGGCAAGAAGTGCTTCGCGCTGCGGATCGCCTCGGCGATGGCGCGCGACGAGGGCTGGCTCGCCGAGCACATGCTGATCCTCAAACTGACCGCCCCCGACGGGCGGGTCAAGTACGTGACCGGCGCCTTCCCCTCGGCCTGCGGCAAGACCAACCTGGCGATGCTGGTCCCGACGCTCCCGGACTGGAAAGTGGAGACCGTCGGCGACGACATCGCCTGGATGAAGTTCGGCGAGGACGGCCGCCTCTACGCGGTCAACCCCGAGGCGGGCTTCTTCGGCGTGGCTCCCAACACCAGCCACAAGACCAACCCGAACGCGATGGACACGATCGAGCGCAACACCATCTTCACCAATTGCGCCAAGACCGACGACGGCGACATCTGGTGGGAGGGGATGACCGGCGAGCCGCCGGCCCACGCGATCGACTGGCACGGCAACGACTGGACCCCGGAGGCCGACAAACCCGCCGCGCACCCGAACGCGCGCTTCACCACCCCCGCCTCGCAGTGCCCCTCGATCGCGCCGGAGTGGGAGGACCCCGCCGGCGTCCCGATCGACGCCTTCCTCTTCGGCGGTCGCCGTGCCACCGTGGTGCCGCTGGTCCAGGAAGCGTTCGACTGGGAGCACGCCGTCTTCATGGGGGCGACGATGTCCTCGGAGACGACCGCCGCCGCCGCCGGCGCCGTCGGCCAGCTCCGCTTCGACCCGATGGCGATGCTGCCCTTCTGCGGCTACAACATGGCCGACTACTTCGCCCACTGGCTGAAGGTCGGCAAGCGCGAGGGGGCGCAGCTGCCGCGCGTCTTCTACGTCAACTGGTTCCGCAAAGACGAGAACGGCAAGTTCCTCTGGCCCGGCTTCGGCGAGAACAGCCGCGTCCTCGAGTGGGTCTTCCGGCGCTGCGAAGGCGAAGCGGAGGCGGTCGAGACCCCCGTCGGACTGCTGCCCGCCGACGGCGAGATCAACACCGAGGGCCTCGAGATCTCCGACGAGGCGATGCACGAGCTCCTCAACGTCGACCTCGACCTGGTCAAAGCGCAGCTGCCGCAGGTGAAGGAGCACCTGGCCAAGTTCGGCGAGAAGCTGCCGGCCGAGGTCAGCGCTCAGCTCGAAGCACTCGAACAGCGGCTCGCCTGAGGCGGCCGCGACGGCCTGGGGCGCCGTGGCGCTCCGGCCGTCCTCGTGCAGGGGGCGG
>DASZDI010000174.1:0-2510 GCA_035942135.1 Solirubrobacterales bacterium
GGCCCGAGCTCCGCGCCGAGGACGATGGCCATGACGATGATGACCAGCATCACGATGCACGCCATCACGCTGTCCTTGAGCACGGCGTAGGGGAAGAACGGCTTCCCCTTCATCTTCAGGACGTGGTACTCGCGGAGGTACTGCTCCTTCTCGCGGGCGTTCAACTAGATCTCTTCCTTCGCGAGATCGCGCGCCTTCTCGGCCTTGAGCCAGAACGGCGCCGTGGTGCCGAGCTTCGCCACGAGGTAGAGGTGGGCGCCGATCAGGGCGATGAGCGCCCCGGGCACCAGCAGCATGTGGATCGCGTAGAAGCGGGCGAGGGTGGTCGCGCCGAGCTCAGGGCCGGCGCGGAGGAAGTCGCTCAGGTACGGGCCCACGACGGGGCCGGTCCCGTTGATGTTGATGCCGACGATCGAGGCCCAGAAGGAGCGCTGGTCGAACGGCAGCAGGTAGCCGGTGAAGGCCATCGTCATCGTCAGGATCAGCAGCACCACGCCGAGCACCCAGTTGAGCTCCCGCGGGTACTTGTAGGCGCCGAAGAAGAAGGTGCGGCCCATGTGCAGGAAGATCAGGATCACCATCACCGTGGCGCCCCATTTGTGCATCCCGTGGACGAGCTGGCCGAAGGGCACCTCGTTGTTGATGTGGGAGATCGAGGCGTAGGCCTGGGTCGCCGAGGGCACGTAGAACATCGCCAGGAAGACGCCGGTGACGGCCTGGACGATGAAGGCGAAGAGCGTCGCGGAGCCGAGCGTGTAGAACCAGTTGGTCCCCTTCGGCACCTTGCGGTAGAGCATGCCGGTGAGGAAGCCGCTGGCGGCGAGCCGCTGGTCGACCCAGCCGAGGGCGTCGATCGGGGCCTCCTTGGCCTGCTCGAGCAGCTTGTCGCCGGCCGGGCGGCGCTCCGGCGGGGCGGTCTTGAGGTCGGACGGGGCCTGGCCCTTCGGGGTGCCGCCGCTGCCGGGCTTGCCCGGTTTGCGCAGGGGCGGCGGGACGACGGCGTCCGGGATGCTGGGCAGGCGCAGTTTCGGCATCAGGGTGCGGGGAAGGTAGAGGGACGCGGCGGGTAGAGGTACTCCCAGATGCCGCCGGTGAACTCCCCGGGGTCACGGGCGCGGACCGCCTCGAGCTGCGAGGTGACGCTGTAGCGCGGGCCGACTTCGACCTGGCCGCGGCGGACCCGGGTCTGGAAGCGGTCGAGCGGGCGCACCGGCGGGCCGCCGAGGACTTTGCCGACGAAGTCGTAGACGCCGCCGTGGCAGGGGCAGATGAAGTTGCCGGCCGCCTCGACGAAGCGCACCGGGCAGCCGAGGTGGGCGCAGCGGTTGGAGACGGCGATGATTTCGTCGGGGCTCTCTTCCAGGTCGGGCGAGCCCTTGCGCACGTAGGCGGTGGTCTTGCCGGCGTCGCCGATCCCCTCGGTCTCGGTGAAGACGACCTGGCGGTAGGTGTCGGTGACGAAGTCGGAGACGGGGCCGACGGCCTCCCAGCGCTCCTTGCCGCGGTGGAAGATCGGGGCGACGGCGAAGCCGACGGCCGGCAGCACGATCGCGGCGCCGGCGAGCCCGCCGAGCCCTTGCACGGCAACCGTGAAGACGCGGCGGCGCGTCATCGACTCCCCCTCGAAATAGCCGGGAGGGTCGGGCTTCACCCGCTCCTTCGTGGGGGCCTGCTCGGCCCCGTTTACCTGTTTCGCGTCGTCAGCCACAATCGGTTCGCGTAGGGCTTTGCAGTCTATTGCTTAGGGGGTGTGACTTGCGTCACAGATGGTCAATCTCTGTCGAAGCGGGGGCGAGTTCGAGGCGCGTCGCTACTTAACCTTCTATGAGACGCAGGCCCGGATCGCGGACGGTTGTCAGCTGCCTGCTGCTCGCCGCCCTCGTCGTCGGCCTCCTGCTGCTCGGCAAGGGCCTGTACCCCGCCGACCTCCCCTCTCCCCGGAATCCCGACTTCGTCGACAGCATCTTCGACAACCGAGGCGTCCTCTGGGCAGCCCGGTTGCTGCTGGTCTCGGCGGCAGGGGTTCTGGCCTTCGGCGGCATCTTCATCGTCCTCTCGATCGGGATCCGGATGAAGAACGGCGAGTGGCTGCGGCGGGCCGGGCCGTTCGAGATCTCGGAGGGGACGCCGGAGCAAGCTGAAGACGAGGTCGCTTTCTGGCGTCGGGCCACTCTGGCCAACCGGGAGGAAATCGTAAGCCTGCGACAGCGCCTGAAGCGATCCGAAGAGCTGCTCGACAACCTTCAAGGTACCCGCTAGAATGCTTTTGTCTGCTTGAGAATGAGGTGAGAAAGCTGTGACGCGAGAGGAACTGGACAAGAAGATCGAAATGACGCGGGCGGAGAACCGTGCCGCCCTGAAGAAAGCCGACGCCTTTATCCGCTGGCTCGAGCGGGAAGTCCCGATCCACGAAGCCAGGACCGAGCGGGTCTTTCGAGAACTGCGCGAAAGCGTCCGGCGTCGGTAGCCCCTCTATCGCGCTAGCGCGAACCGGCGGCGATCTGCTGGGC
>DASZDI010000175.1:0-2514 GCA_035942135.1 Solirubrobacterales bacterium
GTTATCGCGCACGACCCCGACGACTTCACCGAAGAGCAGGGCAAGGCGGCGGCGAGCTTCATCTCGGCGATCGACGAGCAGCCGATGGGGCGGGTGCACCTGCGAGCGGTGCCGCTGATCGACGCCCCGGGCCTGCTGGAATCGAGACAGCTCGGCACCACGCTGGTCGTCTTCCTCTACGTCGACCCCCTGCTTGGCGAAAGCGAAGAAGTC
The DNA here is from genome assembly GCA_035942135.1 of Solirubrobacterales bacterium. Lineage (GTDB taxonomy): Bacteria > Actinomycetota > Thermoleophilia > Solirubrobacterales > 70-9 > VAYN01. The sequence goes on from DASZDI010000175.1 coordinate 214, forward strand.
GAAACCATCGACGGCTTCGCGGCGGGGCTGCAACGGGTCACCGAAGCCCCCACCGTCCACGTCACCGGGGCGGTCCCCGCCAGTCGGGAGGAAACGGACCTGGCCGAAGATCGCCTGCTCTGGGTCGAGCTGGCGACGATCGCCCTCGTCGTCCTGATCCTCGCCCTCTACTTCCGCTCGCCGGGGATCCCGCTGCTCGGGCTGGTCACCGTCGGGATCGCCTACCTGGTCGCCGACCACGTGCTCGGCTGGGCGAACGAGCGCTACGGGATCGAAATCCCGCGCGAGGTCGACCCGGTGCTCGTCGCCCTGCTGTTCGGGATCCTCACCGACTACCTCGTCTTCTTCGCCTCCGACTACCGGCGCCACCTGCAGGAAGGGATGAGCTCCTGCGCGGCGGTGCGGGAGGTGACGACGGAGCTGCTGCCGGTGATCTCGACCGCGGCGCTGATGATCGCCGGCGCCGCCCTCACCCTGCTCCTCTCCGGGGTCAAGTTCCTCTCCGCCTTCGGGCCCGGCCTGGCGGTCGCGGTGCTGGTCGGCGCCGCCGTCGCCCTCACCTTCGTGCCGGCGATGCTGGCGATCTTCGGGCGGATCCTGCTCTGGCCCAACTCCCCCGACCCGGAGACCGCCGGCGACCACCCGAAGGAGCGGGGGCCGCGGGGGCGCGCCGTCGGCTTCGCCGCCCGCCATCCGGCGATCGTCTCCATCCTCTGCCTGCTGGTGCTGTTGGCGGCGGCGAGCGGGCTGCGCGACCTCGAGATCGGCAACCCGATCATCCGCGGCCTGCCCGAGTCGACCGATGCCCGGCAGGGCTACGACGTCGCCACCGAGACCCTCGGCCCCGGCGTCCTCGGGCCGACGATGCTGGTGCTTGAAGAACCCGGGATCGGCGAGCGCGCCGAGCAGCTGACGTCGCTGCAGCTGGCGCTGCGGGAGCAGGACGGGATCGCCGGTGTCGTCGGGCCGGCGATGGAACACGAGAGCGAGCGGTCCTACGGGGTCCTGGTGGCGGAGAGCGGCGACGCGGCGCGCTACGTCCTCGTCCTCGCCGCCGACCCCGACGGCGCCGAAGGCACGCAGATCCTCGCCGACTTCGAAGACGAGCTGCCGGCCCTGCTCGAGGAGCACGACCTCGCCGACGCCGAGGTCGGGATAACCGGCGACACGACGATCGCCACGGAACTGAACGACGACACCTGGAGCGCCTTCGCGCGGGTGACGCCGGCGGCCCTGCTCGTCCTCCTCGTCCTGCTCTGGGCGCTGCTGCGCAGCCGCAGCGCCCCGCTCTACCTGGTCGGCGTCAGCGTCCTCGTCGTCGCCGCCGCGCTCGGCCTCACCGTCTACGTCTTCCAGGGCCTGCTCGGCTACGGCGAGCTCGCCTTCTTCGTCCCGATCGCGACGGCGATCCTCCTCTTGGCCCTCGGGGCCGACTACAACGTCTTCCTGATCAGCCGCATCTGGAGCGAGGCCGAGCGCCAGGACCTGCGCCCGGCGATCCGCACCGCCGGCTCGCGGGCGGCGCGAGCGATCATGGTGGCGGGCCTGATCCTCTCCCTCTCCTTCGCCGCCGTGGCCCTGATCCCGATCGAGTCCTTCCAGGAGCTCGCCTTCGCGATGGCCGTCGGCCTCCTCCTCGACACCCTGCTGGCGCGCACGCTGCTGATCCCGGCCCTGGTCAGCCTCTTCGGCCGCGAGTGACGAATACATTTGCTGTGTGAAGCGAACGCTCTGGTTCTCGGCAGTCCTACTCCTCATGGCGCTCTCGGCCTGCGGAGAAGACTCCTCCACCCCCACCTCTGAAATCTCCGATTGCCTCACCGCGGCGGGTGCGGAGATTGCCATCGAGGAGTCCGACATGGATTTCGTAGTTGACGACGGCTCGGGTTTCCCGCCCGATCATGGCGGGCTGGATCGGTCCGGAACGCTGAGCGTCGGCTCCTTCCATGGCGCCAGCAACGGCGGCTGGAAGGCCTACTACGTCGTCCGAAAGGACCACCGGCTGTCGCTAGGCACGCTCCTGGGGAACCCAGAAAAGGCGGCAAAGATAGTGGCCTACATTCACCCGCCGGACCCCGAGAAGATCAAAGCCGCCGACGCCTGCCTGCGGCATTCGTAGTCCAAGCGGAGGGTTCCGTCAGGGGAAATCGAACCGCAGTGACCCCTACAGGGAAGTTTTCTTTACTCGATAGATTCCTCGCCAACTAGTCGAAGCGCTTTGTGCGCCCCACAACTATCAAGGGCTGTCCTATTCCCATATGGGCAGCTCGGCAAGGGAGAGAGTTGAAGAAACGGACGGTT
>DASZDI010000176.1:0-2780 GCA_035942135.1 Solirubrobacterales bacterium
GGTACCAGGAGTCGGCGAGGAAGAAGTTGAAGAAGACGGGGCCGGCGACCTCGATCCGCTCGAGGCTGGGAGCGAGGTCCGTGTCGGCCTCGAGCTCGCCGCGCAGGCGCTCGGCGACGGCGCGCGGGTTGTCGCCGAGGGAGCCCGCGAGGAGCATCGCCGCGTTGGAGCTGTAGTCGCCCAGCTCGGGCTTCGGCGGGCGCTCGAAGGTGGGCCTGGGCTCGGTCGGCTCGCCGCCGCGCAGGGCCCGTGCGGCGCCCTCGACTGCCCCCCTCAAGGCGCTGATTGAATCGGTGGCGGTCACGGGGTCATGGTATGTACCGAGGCTGGGCCAGGGTACGCTCCCCGCCTTGCGCGCAGCCGTCCTCAGCGACATCCACTCCAACCGGCACGCCCTCGAGGCCGTCCTCGCCGCGGTCGACGAGGCCGGGATCGAGGAGATCTGGTGCCTCGGCGACATGGTCGGCTACGGCGCCGAGCCCGACGCCTGCACGGCGCTGGTCCGCGAGCGCTGCGGGACCTGCCTGGTCGGCAACCACGACCTGGCGCTGCTGGGGGCGATCGACATCTCGACCTTCTCGGAGACCGCCGCCGCGGCGGTCGAGTGGACGCGGGAGAACGTCAACCGGGAGACGCTCGACTTCCTCGGCTCGCTGGAGCCGGCCGCCTCCAAGGAGGGGGTCGGCCTCTTCCACGCCTCCCCGCGCGACCCGGTCTGGGAGTACGTGCTCTCGGTCGACCAGGCCGAAGCCGGGTTCGAAGCCCAGGAGGAGCGGGTCGGCCTGATCGGGCACTCCCACATCGCCCTCTTCTTCGTCAAGGCCGTCGGCGCCCGCCCCGGCTACGCGCAGGGGGCCCAGGCGAGCGACGGCGCCGAGGTCGCGCTCGACGAGGGCAGCTGGCTGCTCAACCCCGGCAGCGTCGGCCAGCCGCGCGACGGCGACCCGCGGGCCGCCTGGCTGGAGCTCGACACCGAGCAGTGGACCGGGCGCTACCACCGCGTCCCCTACGACATCGAGGGGGCGGCGTCGGCGATCCTGGCCGCGGGCCTGCCGAGCGTCCTCGCCGAGCGCCTGGAGGTGGGGCGTTGAGCCGCGAAATGCAGGGCAAATATCGACCCCGAAGCTTTGTCTAGACTCGAATCATGGCCCGTCTGAGCGCACTTCTGATCGCTTTCGCCCTCGGCGCGGCCGCCGCCGTGTCCCTGGTCGCCTGCGGCAGCGGCGACGAGGCTGACCTGCTGCCCGGGACGACCGCCGAGCAGATCGAATCCAACCTCGACCAGGTCGAGGTGCTGGTCGCCGAAGAAGACTGCATCGGTGCCGAAGACGCGGTCGCCGAGGTCGCCGCCGAGGTCGAAGGGCTGCGGGGGGTCGACCTGAAGCTGAAGGCGGCGCTGGAGGAAGGGACGGACCGCCTCAGCGAAGTCGTCGGCCGTTGCGAAGAAGAAGACGACGGCGAAGAAGAGGAATCGACTCTGGAAGCCGACGTCGAAGCCGAAGAAGTGGAAGAAGACGACGAGAAGCCGAAGAAGGTGAAGCCGGACTCCGACGAGGAGGAGCCGGCCGAATCGACCGAAGAGCCGGAAGTCGAAGAAGGGCCGGAACTGCCGGCGCCGTCGAACGGCAAAGGCGAAGAAAAAGGCGGCGGCGAAGGCGCCCCGCCGGTCGACCAAGAAGCCGAAGAAGCCCCGTCCTCGGGCGGCGTCAGCCCCGGCGTGGGGGTCGAATGATGGAGGCGGGAACGCTCTCGGGCCGCTACGAGACCGGCGACAAGCTCGGCACCGGGGGGATGTCGAACGTCTACAAGGCGACCGACCGTATCCTCGAGCGCACGGTCGCGGTGAAGATCCTCGCCGAGCACCTCCACGACGACGAGCGCTTCGTGGAACGGTTCCGGCGCGAGGCGCTGGCGGTGGCGAAGCTGATCCACCCCAACATCGTCCAGGTCTACGACACCGGCGAGGACGCCGGCCGCCACTACATCGTCATGGAGTACGTCGAGGGGCGGTCCGGAGCGCAGATCCTGCAGCGGCAGGGGCCGGTCGAGCCGAGCGTCGCCGCGGAGATCGGGGTCCAGGCCTGCGCCGGGCTCGACTACGCGCACCGGCGCGGGATCATCCACCGCGACGTCAAGCCCGGCAACCTGATGGTCGTCGGCGGCCCGGTCGGCGGCGGCGAGATGATCGTCAAGCTGACCGACTTCGGGATCGCCCGGGCGATCGAGCAGACGCGGATCACCCAGGTCGGGTCGGTGGTCGGGACCGCCGCCTACCTGGCGCCCGAGCAGGTGCGGGGCGAGGAGGCGACGCCGGCGACCGACGTCTACGCCCTCGGCGTCGTCCTCTACCAGTTCCTCACCGGGCGTCTGCCCTACGAGGGCTCCTCGCTGGCCGAGCTGGCGGTGCGCCAGCAGAACGAGAAGCCACTGCCGCCGAGCACCTACAACAGCGAGGTGCCGGGGCCCCTCGGCGCCGCCGTGCTGCGGGCGCTGGAGGGCGATCCCGGCCGCCGCTACGCGAGCGCCGACGAGCTGGCGAACGGACTGCGACTGGGCCTCGAAGGCGAGGACGTGACCCTGCCCCTCGGCGACGGGACGGCGGCGACGAACGTGCTCGGCGCCCCCACCGACGTCACCCGCCCCCTCGGCCGCGACACCACCGCCCATACCGAGTACCGCCCGGCCCCCTCGCAGACGCGCCGCCCCGGCCCCCGGGTCGCCCCCGCCCCCCCGCCGCCACCGGTTGCCGCGCCTCCCCGCGCCGCCGCCCCGCGCAAGCG
>DASZDI010000177.1:0-2164 GCA_035942135.1 Solirubrobacterales bacterium
GGCCGAGATCTCGCAGAGCGGCGGTGGCGTCCCCTCCCTGCCAGTAGGACCGACCGATGCCGCCCTTCCGCGGCGCTGAGTAGGTGCGCGTCAGGCCGGCGCGGACGGCCAACTCGTTGGCGGTGATACCGCTCTCGAGGAAGGCATGGCGCAGCGTCTCGTTGCTAACGAAGCCCGCGGTGGTGACGGTGGCTGGCACGCCGCGGGAATCTATCTGCGGGGGAGCCGTGTGGGGGAGGTCTACGGCAGGTGGATGCCGTGTTTTGCGGAATGAAGGAGAGGCGGCGCGGGTCGCTACCGCACCGCCCCGTCCTTCAGGTGCTACTCGCCGTCGCCGGACTCGCCGTCGCCGCCGGAACCGCCGTCGCCGGAACCGTCCGACTCCTGGCTCTCGCCGCTGCCGCCGGTCTCGGCTTTCGCCTCGGCGTTGTCGCCCTCGGCGGTGGCCTCGGCTTTCTTGTCCTCGTCGCTCATCAGGTGTGCCTCCTAGTCGTAGGGTTGATCCAAGGCAGGCTACCCGGAAGCGGCCGCAGGAACTCCCCGCAGTGAGTTGTCGAGGGCGTGCATCAGCTTCTGCTCGGCTCGGGTGGCCGGGCCACTGAGGCGGCGCATCGCTGCTTTGGCAGCCTGGTCGGCCTCGACGTTGTAGACGTGGATGGCCCGGCGTATCTGCGACACCTTCGCCGGCGCGTTGCGGGTCAGGTGCCAGAGGGCCTCCCACAGGTCGTAGTCCCGGATCGGGCGGTAGCGCCGGCGGCGGTCGCGCCAGTGGCTGTGGCGCCAGCCGTGCAGCTGCTTGTTGAAGCCGTGGGCGACGTAGTGGGAGTCGGTGAATACCTCGACCTCGGCTGTGCCTTCCGCCCAGCGCAGGGCTTCGAGCACGGCGAGTAACTCCATCCTGCCGGCGTCGGCGAAGGGCACGCCGCCCGACTGCCGCTCGACGACGCCGGCGCCTGCCCGCCAGGCGATGAAGGCCCAGCCGCCGGGACCGCCACCGCCGCGGTATTCCCAGCTACAGCAGCCGTCGGTCCAAATGCGGATCACGCCGAGACACGCTACCCCGGCGACCAGCCGAACCGCTCGACGAACTCGTCGGCGGGGTCGGGGTCAGGGTCGGCGGGGAGTGCGTTGGCGGCCGCTCGCTCGGCGAGCAGGTCGGCCCTCTCGTTGAAGACGGCGCCGTCGTGGCCCTTGACCCACTCCAGCTTGGCGACAGGGATGGCGTCGCCGTGGGCGCCGCCGGGGGTGGGATAGAGAAGGCCATCGAGCACCTTCCAAAGCTCGACGTTCTTCACCGCCCTGAAGCCCCGGCGAGTCGGCCGCTTCCAACCGTGTGCTTTCCAGGTGTGGACCCACCCCGTCGCGCCGTCGACGACGTACTTGGAATCGGAGACGATGCGGACGCGCCTGCCTTCGGCCCAGGGCAGTGCCTCGATGACCGCCATCAACTCCATGCGGTTGTTGGTGGTCTCGGGCTCGCTGCCCCACTCCTCGCTGATGACCTCGCCGTCAGCCTCCACCACGAAGGCCCAGCCGCCGGCGCCGCCGGGGTTGACGAGACAGCAGCCATCGGTCCATATCCTCGTCATCAGCGCGCCCCCACGAAGACGTTGCGCTCGCTGTCGAGCAGTTTGACGCGCAGCTGCCAGTTACGCAGCCGGTCGGTCGCTCGCAGCGGGGTCGCATCGGTCGGCCGCCCCGACAGCGGATGCGGAAGGGTCGGGTTATTCAGCAGCACCCTTCCTGCACCCCCGCGACCGCACAGACGGTACTCCAACGGACTCGTCGGTTTCCAGAAGGCCCAACGCTCCTCGTCGACCGCCCGCAGGTAGACCTGGAGGTAGAGCTTGCCGCTGCCGCCGATGACGAAGCCGAACATCAAGGCACCAACCGCAGCACTCGGTTGATGTGGTGCGAGCCCCACCATCGCATCGGCCAGCCGGTGACGGGGTTGCCCGCTACCGAGCGATCAGCGCGGACCTCGTACTCGTAGGTGCCGTCGCCCTGCTTGACGGATGAGATGACGATGCCCCAGCCGCCGCGCAGTCCGCCCTCGGGGTGCTCGGGGGCTTGGCCGACCGAGTAGATGGCGCCGCGGTGGTGGACGCGGGTGCCGGCGGGGTAGGGCTCGGAAACGCGGCTCCCCATCAGCGCACCGTCACCC
>DASZDI010000178.1:0-9792 GCA_035942135.1 Solirubrobacterales bacterium
CCCGTCTGGTTCCACATCCCCTCGTAGTCATATGGCTGCGGGTAGGGGTTCGGCGCGTAACAGCTGCGGTTGTTGCGCCAGAACGGGTTGATCACCGCGTTGGCCAGGTAGCTGTTGGCGTTGGGGGCCGCGTAGTACCACTGGCCCCATTGGCCGGAGGGAAGGCTCCCGGGCTGGGTGGAGATGAAGAGACCGCCCTTGCCGGGCCAGCTCGTGCTCGAGTAACCGTGGTGGATCCAGCCGCTCTGGGACTCGCTCCAGCCCCAGGCGGGGAGCCCCTGGAGGTTTTTGTTTTCGTACCACCAGCCCCAGTCCTGGTACAGCGGGTCGACCAGGATCGGGTAGGCCAGGTCCATCTCGCGGTGCTCGACCCCGAGGACGATCGAGCTGCCCTCGACTTCCAGGCTGACGGGCACCTGCGTGCCCTGCGCGTCCACCGCGTGGGGCGCCGGGACCATCCCGACGATCATGCCGTCGCCCGCGGCGACCTCCGCGCCGCCGGTGCCGTCGGCGCGCAGCTCCCCACCCTGGGGGACGTCGATGTGGAAGCGGAGCGTCTCGGGGCTGTCGACCGAGCGCAGCAGGTCGAACAGCTCCACCCCACCCGAGACCGGAGAGACGAGGAGGTCGGTGTCGGTTCCCTCCTCGACTTCTCCGAAGAAGACGTTCTTGTCCCCGAGCGGCCGGGCCGCGCTCTCCTCGGCGCCGACCTGGGTGATCGTCACCCCTTCGTCGCCGACCTCGACGCCTTCCTCGACCTCCGCCCCGATTTCGACCTCGACCAGAGGGTTCGCCGGCTCCCACCCCGCGGCGGTCTCTTCGAGGCTGAGGTCGACCTTCTCCAACTCACCTTCCTCGTTCTCCGCCTGCACCGGAAGGCTGCTTTCCAACAGTTGGGTGTCACCTTCGCTGGTTACGTCGGCCGCGGTCTTCCCCAGGGGGCGCTCGAGGGTCGCGTCGCTGAGCCACCGCGAAGGGTCCCTGTTCAGCGAGCCCAGCACGTCCGCGAAGTGCGTCGTCAGTAGCTGCTTGGCCTCGACGGTGGAAAGGCCCTCGTAAGCATGCCGGGAGGCTTCGCGCTCCTGGACCGCCGCGGGGGCTTCGAGCGCCTCCCGTTCCTCCGCTTCCCGCTCCTCGAAGGATTCGAGGGTGACAGCCATCTCCCCGGCGGAGGGCAGACGAACCCCGGATGGGGTTTCACCTCCGGGAGGAACGGGCGGCACCGCGGCAAGCACTGGAACGGCGGTGACTCCGAGCAGGAGAAAGGCGAACAGGAAAACCCACCGGCTTTCCCTCCTGACCCCCCGCTTCGACTTCATCTCTCCCCCGCCGCGATCGTTGACTTTGCCGCCACACCGATCCGACCTGGTCAGGTACAGAGCGGGCGCGTTCTGCGAACGGGGTTATACACCAAAGGAGCTTGTTTGGTTTAAACCGGTTGACAAACTCCACTATGTTCATGCAAACCGTGGTATTGAGGCCAACTCTAAAGACACGGGGTCGCCCCCGCGCCGAGCCTGATGTCGCCTGGTGACTATCGCTTCTTTTCGCCGAGCTGCCGGGCCCGGTACAGCTTCACCCGGTAGTCGAGGCCCTTGAGGCGGCGTTCGCCCACGTAGGAGTAGGAGAAGCGGTCGCCCGCCGCATCCTTGGTGGCCTCCTCGAGGACAACGCTGCCGGGGCGGGCGACGTTGGTGATGCGGCTGGCGAGGTTGACGGCGCGGCCGTAGTAGTCACCGGACTGGGGAAGCGTGGGGCCGCTGGCGAGGCCGGCGCGGAGCCAGGGGAACTGCTGGCCTTCCTGCTCAGCGGCGGCGCTCAGCGAGAGGGCGGCGGCGACCATCGGCTCCGGCTCGGGGGAGATCATCATCACCGCGTCGCCGATCGTCTTCACCAGCCGCACCGGCGGCTCGGCGACGGCACTCGCCATCTCCTCCAGGCGCCCGGCCACCATGCCCAGCTCCTCGGCGGCGATCTCCTCCCCGAGGCGGGTGAACTCGACCAGGTCGGCGAAGCAGACGGTGAGGTCGACGGTGCCGCCGATCTCCCCCGAGGCGAGGTCGGCGGCGCCGATCACGTCGCGGCGGATCTGTTCCAGCAGGTGCGCCTGCAACGCGTAGACGACGGTCGGGCCGGCCAGCGGCAGCATGTACTCGGCGGCGGCGGCGAAGCGCAGGGCGACGTCGCGCTCGGTGTCGCCGGGGCGGGTCAGGGTGCGGATGATCAGCTCGCGGTTGGCTTCGGCGATCCGCGCCGTCCCCATCCCGATCGTGCGCGCCACCTGCAGCATCCCGTCCTCGGGCAGCCCGGCCTCGAGGAACGCCTTCACCCGCCCCGCGGCCTCGAGGTCGGCCTCGGTGCCGCGGCGCTCGTCGGGGTCGCCGAAGGGAACGCCGAGGGCGGCGGTGAAGCGCTGCAACAGGTCGAGGTCGAGCTTGGAGATCTCAGCGATCTCGCGGGCGGTGTAGCGGGGGCCGTCGCCGGCCAGCGAGCGCTCCACCGGCAGCAGGGTCAGCCGCCCCGCCGCGACCGCCTCCTTCAGCTCCTCCAGCGAGCAGCCTTCGCCCGCCAGCTGCTCGAGCAGCTGCAGCCGCGCTTCCCGGGGCCTGCCCTCGACGCCCTCGAGCAGCCCCTCAGCCTCGAAGTCGATTTCGCTGCCCGCCATCGGTGGCATTGTCGCGGTCGATGCGGTCGTGGGTCCTTTGTCCGCCCAGGCGTAACAAAGGAACCACGATCAGTCGGCGTAGGCGACGGCGCCGCCGCGCCGGGGGTCGCCGCCGCCGCTGAGCTCTCCCGTCCGCGGGTCCCGAGAGACCGCCTGGACGCCGCCGAAGAAGAGGTTGGCCGAGGGCCAGCGGGCCACCGTCCAGCCGCGGGACTCGAGCCGGTCGAGCGCCGCCGGGTCGATTCCCGGCTCGGCCTGGACGGCGCCCTGCTCGAAGTGCAGCCGCGGCGCCTCGATCGCCGCCGCCACCGGGAACCCCTGCTCGACCGCGCGGACCACGGTCTGCAGGATCGCCGAGCGGATCCGGTTGGAGCCGGCGCTGCCGACGGCGAGGACGATCTCGCCGTCGCGCAGGACCACGGTCGGGGCCATCATCGAGGGCACCCGCCGCCCCGGGGCGATGCCGTGGAAGCCGCCGGGGTTGAGGTCCTCCTCGCCGAGCATGTTGTTGAGGATCACCCCCGTCCCCGGCACCAGCACCCCCGAGCCCGAGCCGTTGGAGCAGGTGACGCTGGCGCAGTTGCCCTCGCCGTCGAGGACCGAGATGTGGGTGGTCGAGCCGAGCAGGTCGGCGGCGGCAAGGTCGAGGCCGGCCGGGTCGAGGAAGCTCGTCTCCATCCCCTGCTCGTAGAGCGCCGCGGCGAACTCCAGGTCCCGCCGGTCGTTGGCGGCCTCCATCGCCGCCACCAGCTGCTCGGGGCCGCTCTCGGAGCCGAAGCGCTCCAGCAGCCCGAGCGTGTAGGCGATCAGGATCCCGCCCGAGGACGGCGGCGGGTTGGTCAGCACTTCGGTGCCGCGGAAGGGCGCCGCGATCGGCGGCCGCTCGACCGCCTCGTAGGAGGCGAGGTCGCCGCGGCCGAGGGTGCCGCCGTGGCCGACGACGAAGTCGCTGATCGCCGCCGCCACCTCGCCGCGGTAGAAGGGCTCCGCCCCCTCGGCCGCGAAGCGCTCCAGCGCCTCGGCCAGTTCCGGGAAGCGGAAGACGTCCCCCTCCCCCAGCCGCCGCCCCGCCGGCGCGTAGAGCGCGCGGGTGCCGGGCATGTGCTCGTGGATCGGGCCGAGGATCTCGAGGATGTAGTCCTGCCCGCGGTTGATCGGCGCCCCCTCGCGGGCGTGCTGGACCCCCGGCCCGACCAGCGCGGCGAGCGGCATCGTCCCGAAGCGCTCCAGCGCGTGCGCGAGGCCCGCCGCCGTCCCGGGCACCCCGCAGGAGGCCGGGCCGACGTAGAAGGTCTGGGTCGTCTCGGCGTCGAAGCGGATCGGAACCGGGACCAGGTCGGCCCTGCGCTCGATCCCGTCGAGCCCGGGCGCGGCGACGAAGAAGTCGATCAGCGTCGTCTCGCCGGCCTCGTGGACCATCATGTGACCGCCCGCCCCGAACCCGGTCAGCGGGCTCTCGACCGCGAACGACGTCAGCACCGCGCAGACCGCGGCGTCGACGGCGTTGCCGCCTTCGCGCAGCACCTCGGCGCCGGCCTCGGCGGTCAGCGGATGGCCGGCTGCGACGACCCCTCGCATGGGGCGGCAGGCTAGCCGGGGAGGAACTCTGGGACGTCGATGCCGAGCTCGCGCTCGCCGGAGCGGCCGCGGCGGCCGGCATCGGCCTCTTTGGTGCGGCGGATCGTCGGCTCGGCGGCCCGGCGCGGCGGGTTCGGGCGCCCGTCGAAGCGGGTGGCGACGACGGTGACCCAGATCTGCTCGGAGAGCTCCTCGTCGATGTTGGCGCCGAAGATGATGTTGGCGTCGGGATGGGCGGCCTCGCCGACCACCTTGGCGGCCTCGGAGACCTCGACCAGCGAGAGGTCGGAGCCGCCGGTGATCGAGAGCAGGATCGACCGAGCGCCCTCCATCGAGGTCTCCAGCAGCGGCGAGGAGATCGCTTTTTCGGCGGCGAGGACGGCGCGGTCGTCGCCGTAGGCCATGCCGATGCCCAGCAGCGCCCGGCCGGCTTCGGACATGATCGTCCGCACGTCGGCGAAGTCGAGGTTGATCACGGCGGGCAGGGTGACCAGGTCGGAGATCCCCTGCACCCCCTGGCGGAGGACGTCGTCGGCGACCTTGAAGGCCTCGACCATCGAGGTCTGCTGGTCGAGCACGTCGAGCAGGCGGTCGTTGGGGACGACGATCAGGGTGTCGACCTCGGAGGCGAGCTCCTCGATCCCCTTGTCGGCCTGGTTGGCGCGGCGGCTGCCCTCGAAGCTGAACGGCTTGGTGACGATGCCGACCGTGAGCGCACCGACCTCGCGGGCGAGGCGGGCGACGACCGGGGCGGCGCCGGAACCCGTGCCGCCGCCGGCACCGGCGGCGACGAAGACCATGTCGGAGCCCTTCAGCAGGCGCTTGATCTTGTCCTGCTCCTCGAAGGCGGAGCGGTGGCCGACCTCGGGGTCGGCGCCGGCGCCGAGGCCGCGCGTCTGCTCATCGCCGATGTGGACGGTGACGTCGGCGACGCAGAGCTGCAGGGACTGAAGATCGGTGTTGACCGCCATGAACTCGACCCCCGGCACGCGGGCGTCGACCATGCGGTTGACGGCGTTGACGCCGGCCCCGCCGACGCCGACGACTTTGATCACCGGCTGGTGCGGCTCGCCGCTGCCCGGCGGCTCGTAGGCCGGCTCGTCGCGCCCGTAGCGCGGGTTTTCCGGCGTGAACTGCTCCCGCCGCGGCTTCGGCTCCTCGGCAAAGACCCTTTTCAGGCGCTCCGGCGCGGACTCGGTCGATTCCTGCCCGACCACGTCCCGCTCCTCACGCACCGGCCCTTCGACTTCCTGGTCGTAGAGCGTGGGCGCCTCGGGAGCTGCGGAAGCGTCGGCCGGAGGCGCTTCTTCCGCGGGTGGCGACGATACGGGGTCTTCGCCCGCAGCCTGCGAGGACGAAGGCCCCGTGTCGGAGACGGGACCCGCGGACGAAGAGCCTTCGTCCTCAGCCTTCTTCGCCTCCGCCGGGTCCTGCCGCCCGTACCTGGGCGCCTCGGGCGGATCGACCGGCGCGTCCTCGGACGTGGACCTGAACAGGTCGGACAGCGGCCCCTCGCGCATGCTTGCGCGCTTATTTCGCCGAGCCATTCGCCAGAACCTCCTTCGCCAGCTCCCGGTAGTAGTTCGCGGCGCTGCTGCCGGAATCGTACTTGAGCACGCTCGCGCCCTTCACGGGCGCCTCGGCGAACTTGATCGCCTTTTTGATCCGGGAGCGGAAGACGAGGTCGCCGAAGTTCTCCTCGAGGATCTCCACCGCCTCCTTGGCGTGGACGGTCCGCGAGTCGAGCATCGTCGGCAGGATGCCCTCGATCCTGACCTCGGGGTTGAGGTTCTCCTGGATCATCCGCAGCGTGTTCTGGAGCTGGACGAGGCCGCGCATCGAGAGGTACTCGCACTGGACCGGGACGATCACCTTGTTGGCGGCGGTCAGAGCGTTGATCGTCAACAGGCCGAGGCTCGGCGGCGTGTCGATGCAGACGAAGTCGTAGTCGCCGTGGACCTCTTTCAGGGCTTTCTCCAGCGAGCGCTCGCGGCCGATCTTGGTGCTCATCGCGATCTCGGCGCCGGCCAGGTCGATCGAGGCGACGGCGATGTCGATCTCCCGCTTGACGATGATCTCGGAGATCGGCATGTCGTTGACGAGCACGTCGTAGAGGCTCTTCTCGACCTTGTCGGGGTCGATCCCCTGGCTCATCGTCAGGTTCCCCTGCGGGTCGAGGTCGATGCAGAGCACGCGGTAGCCGGACTCGGCGAAGGCGACGGCCAGGTTGAGGGTGGTGGTCGTCTTGGCGACGCCGCCCTTCTGGTTGGCGAAGGCGATCACTTCGGCGGTCTTCACCGGCTCCACCTCGGCCGCGGCCTTCTCGTTGAGGAAGTCGAGCCGGGTCGGCGCGATCAGGTCGACCGCCTTCATCCGCCCGTCGCCCCCCTCCTCCGGGTCCTCCTCGGAGACCTCGGCGTTCACGGCCGGCTCCTCAGCCTCCACCTCGACCGGAGCGGGCGCCTCGTCGACCACAGGCGCTTCTGCCGCGGGCGGCTCGGGCGGCGCGGGTGAGGGCTCGGCGGCGCTGAGCTCCTCGAGATCGACGCGAGGCTCTTCCACGGGTCGCTCGGGCACGACCGCTTCCATCTGCTGGAGCTCGTCGACGATCGGGTGCTGCTCGTCGAGGTCGATAGGGGCAGGCTTCGGCTTCTTGCGGCTTAGAAATCCCATTGCGCGGATATTCGTATGGGGACCGGCTTTTCCTGCCGGACCTCGAAATTGCTAGGAATCAGTCAATCCCCGAACTTCTGGACAAGAGACTCGTCATCGTCACCGGCAAGGGCGGCGTCGGTAAGACGACGGTGGCGGTGGCGCTCGGCCTGCGCGCCGCGAGCGAAGGCAAGCGGACGATCGTCTGCGAGGTCGCCTCGCAGGAGAACGCCTCGCGGATGTTCGCCCACACCCAGGTCGGCTTCCACGAGGTCGAGATGGAGGAGAACCTCTGGTCGATCTCGATCGACCCCGACGAGTCGATGCGCGAGTACGTGCTCCTGCAGCTGAAGGTGCGGGCGATGCGGGACATGCTGTTCCGCAGCCGCATCTTCAACTACCTCGCCGCGGCGACGCCGGGGCTGAAGGAGCTGGTGACGATCGGGAAGATCTGGGAGCTGGCGCAGCTCGACCGCAAGGTGAAGCAGGGGCGCAAGTACGACCTCGTGATCGTCGACGCCCCGGCCACCGGTCACGGCGTTGGCTTCCTGCAGACGCCGCGGACCTTCGCCTCGAGCGCCCGGGTCGGCCCGATCCACTCGCAGGCCGAGACGCTGGACCGCTTCATCACCGACCACGAGAACACCGGCACCGCGATCGTTGCCCTGCCGGAGGAGATGCCGGTCAACGAGTCGGTGACGCTGGAGCAGGACCTGCGCGACGAGGTCGGCGTCGCCGTCGACCGCGTCTACCTCAACGGGCTCTACCCGGAGCGGTTCAAGAAAGAGGAGGCGGAGAGGCTGGCGCAGCTGGCCGAGGGCGAGAACGGCGCGACCCGGGCGGCAGCGCGGGCGGCGCTCTCGGAGTTCGGCCGCGCCCGCTCCCAGCGCACGCAGCTCTCGCGCCTGAAGAAGGGCGTCCAGGCCCCGGTCAAAACCCTGCCCTTCCTCTTCGAGCCGGAGCTCGATGTCGAGGCGGCGCGCAAGCTCTCGAGGAAGCTCTCCTGATGGCGTCGGTCGGCGAAGTCCTCGAGGGGAAGTCGATCTGCATCTGCGCCGGCTCCGGCGGCGTCGGCAAGACCACCACCTCGGCGGCGATCGCGACCGGGATGGCCGCGCAGGGGCTGAAGGTCTGCGTGCTGACGATCGACCCCGCCAAGCGGCTGGCCGACTCGCTCGGGCTGGAGGAGCTGGGCAACGAGGCGCGCCGGGTCGACCCCGCCCTCTTCGAGGCCCAGGGCGTCGAGATGAAGGGCGAGCTGTGGGCGATGATGCTCGACGCGAAAGCGACCTTCGACGAGTTGATCGCCCGCCAGGCGCCCGACGAGGAGTCCCGCGACCGCGTCCTCAACAACCGGATCTACCAGCAGATCTCCAGCGCCCTGGCCGGCTCGCAGGAGTACATGGCGATGGAGAAGCTCTTCGAGCTGCACTCCGGCGGCGAGTTCGACCTGCTCGTCCTCGACACGCCGCCGACCCGCAACGCCCTCGACTTCCTCGACGCGCCGAAACGGCTGACCCAGTTCATCGAGGGCAAATCCCTGCGCGTCTTCATGAAGCCGACCGGGATCGCGGCCAAGGTCACCGGCCGCGGCGTCTCCGTCGCCCTCAGCGTCTTCAAGAAGATCGTCGGCTTCGACCTGCTGGCGGACCTGGCCGAGTTCTTCAACGCCTTCAGCGGCATGGTCGAGGGCTTCCAGGCCCGCGCCAAGCGCGTCAACAAGCTGCTCTCCGATCCGGAGACCTGCTTCCTCGTCGTTTGCGGCCCCCAGGGCGAGCCGATCGACGAGGCCGTCTACTTCCACCGCAAACTGGTCGAGGCCAAGCTCCCCTTCGGCGGCGTCGTCGTCAACAAGGTCCACTACCCCGCCGACGAGCTGCAGGGAGAGATCGAAGACCTCCCCGAGGCCCTGGCCGACAAGCTCGACGACCCCGCCCTGGCCAAACGAGTGGCCGCCAACTTCGCCGACTACCAGGCCCTCGCCGAGCGCGACGCCCGCAACATCGACCACCTCGCCTCCGAGCTCCGCACCAGCTGCGTCATCCGCGTCCCCTACCTCGACCAGGACGTCCACGACCTAGCCGGCCTAGCCGAGATCGACCGCTACCTCTTCGCAACCGCCGAGGAGCGGGTCGAGATGGCAGCAGGCCGCGCCTGAGCGATAAACCCTCCCTCGCTCCACCATTCCGTGGTTCCTTTTGCACCGTATGCGTGCATAAGGAACCACGGAAACAGCCGGAAGCCGCGACGGCCGGCAAGACCCTTCGCGATCCCGTTAACTCGCGATAGAGCGCGGGAGCTCCTTGAGATATTCACTCCCCAGCTTCCTGACCTTGGCGTAATCGCG
Organism: Solirubrobacterales bacterium; assembly: GCA_035942135.1. Classification (GTDB taxonomy): domain Bacteria; phylum Actinomycetota; class Thermoleophilia; order Solirubrobacterales; family 70-9; genus VAYN01. Next base: position 9,243 of record DASZDI010000178.1, read on the forward strand.
ATCCGAGAACTTCTTTCCCAAGTCCTTGACCATGCCGGTGACAGCGACGATCTGAGGTTGCTCAAAGCCCCGTTCGCGCAGCTCATCCAAACCGGCGTTCTCGAGGATGCAGAAGAGCCGGTACTGGCGCCTTCCAGGCCCCGTCAGGCGAATCTCGTAGTAGCCGCCCATGTCGCCGTGCATCGCCTCCCAGTAGCCACCACCGCTGAACTGCGGCGGTGGTGCATCGCGGACAGCCTCCAACACCGCGTAGAAGCGGGCCTCGATCTTCAGCGGACAGCCATCTAGAAACTTCTCGGCCGGCACCCTGCCGTCTTTGGTGGCGCAGTAGACGATCCCCCATTCCATCTCCGACCAGACTAATCGCCGCTGCGGCGTTTTGTCTGAGACAGAAAGGCTGCGTGACTAGGCGGCTACAACCTCGATCTTCGCACCGAGAACGTCAGCGACGGCAGCAACGGTCTTCAGCTCGGGATTCACGTCTGCCGTGAAGAATCGACGGATGCTCGACGGCTCCTTCCCGATTGCCCGGGCCAGCTCGGCCTTCGAC
>DASZDI010000179.1:0-1708 GCA_035942135.1 Solirubrobacterales bacterium
CCCGGCGGCAGGCGGCGCGAGATCACCTTCGAGACGCCGTCGCCGCCCATCGACACGCCGTACAGGCAGTCGGCGGCGTCCATCGTCCGTTTCTGGTGGGTGACGATTACGAACTGGGCGCGGTCGGAGAAGCGGCGGACCAGCTGCAGGAAGCGGTCGATGTTGGCGTCGTCGAGGGCGGCCTCGACCTCGTCGAGGATGTAGAAGGGGCACGGCCGGGCGAGGAAGACGGCGAAGACGAAGGAGAGCGCCACCAGCGACTTCTCGCCGCCGGAGAGCAGCGACAACTTGCGGGTCGACTTGCCCGCCGGGGTGACCTCGATCTCGACCCCGAGCTCGTCGCGCTGCTCTTCCTCGTCCTCCGGCTCGGGCTCGGCGTCGGTCGGGGCCTCCTGCTCGCCGGCCGGGCGCTCGTCGTCGCGGACCGGCCGCAGGCTGACCCGGCGCAGCCGCCCGCGGCCGCCGGGGAAGAGGTGCTCGACCATCTCCTCGAAGTTCTTCGCCGTCGCCTCGAAGGTCTGCTCGAAGGCGCGCTCGATCTCCGCGTCGATGTCGCGGATCAGCGACTCCAGCTCCCGCATCGCCCGCTCGGTGTCCTCGCGCTGGGCCTGCAGGGCCTCGACGTGCTCGCGGGCTTCGTCGTACTCCTGCTCGGCCAGCGGGTTGACCGGCCCGATCTGGGCGCGGCGGCGCTCCAGCCGTTCGAGCCGGCGGTCGATGTCGGCCCGGCCCTCGTCGCTGAGCGGCTCCTCCGCGGGCGGGATCTCCTCGCCGAGCCGCTCGGCGATCGAGGCCAGCTCCCGCTCGGCCTCGGCCCGGCGGTCGCCGAGGTGGGCGGCCTCGACCTCGGCCCGGGTCAGCTCGTCGGAGGTCTCCTTCATCTGCGCCTGCAGCTCGAACTCCTGCTGGGAGCAGGCGCGCAGCTCTTCGGCGATTTCGTCGCCGTCGTCCTGGCCGCCGACGACCTTGCGCTCGATCCGATCGACCCGCGAGCGGATCGCCGCCCCGGCGCCTTCGGCGGCCTTCAGCGCACTGCGGACGTCGTCGAGCAGGCCCTCGCCCGCGGCCAGCCGCGCCCGCATCCGCTCGCGGTGGCGCTCGCCGAGCAGGCCCTCGGCGCGTTTGGCGTGGCGGGAGGCGCGCTCGGCGCCGTCGCGGACGTGGCCCAGGGCCGCCTCGCGGGCCGACTCGGAGGCGTCGGAGGAGCGGGCGATCCCGAGGCCGTCGCCGGCGGTGCGCAGGCCCGCGTCGATCTCCCCCAGCTCCTCCTCCAGCTTCCGCACCCGCTCGCCGGGAGACGAGCCCGGCCCGACGTCGAGCGTCAGCGGCCCGAGTTCGACCCGCAGGCTCTCCAGCCCCGCCTCCAGCTCGGTCTCGCGGTTGGAGAGGTTGGCGACGCGGACGGCGACGCGCTCCTGCTCGCCGCGCAGCTTCGTCAGCAGGCCCCAGGCCTGGGTCCGCTCGCGGTCGCGGGCGGCGAAGCGCTCCTCCGCCGCCGAGCGCCGTTTGCCGACCTCGGCGAGGCGCTGCTCGATCTTCTCCCGGACCCCGCGGGCCTGGGCGGCGGCCTTTTCCGCCGCGGCGGCGCGGTCGGCGCCGAAGCGCAGCTCCTCGGAGACCAGCTGCGCCCGCAGCCCCAGCTCCTCGCGCTCGATCCGCGCGCCCAGCTCCGCCGCCTGCGCCTGGCGCTTCAGCGGCCGCAGCCGCG
>DASZDI010000180.1:0-2486 GCA_035942135.1 Solirubrobacterales bacterium
CCTTCCAGATCCAGCAGCAGAAGCTGGCGCAGATGGTGCTGGAGGTGAACCGGGCGAGTCTAGTGGCGATCCACCTGGGGCGGATGAAGGACGCGGGCACGCTGCGGCCCGCGCACGTCAGCCTCGGCAAGCTCGGCAACGTCGACGGCGCCCTCGAGGTCGCCCGCAGCGCCCGCCAGGTGCTCGGCGCCAACGGGGTGACGCTCGAGTATCCGGTGATCCGGCACATGAACAACCTCTAGTCCGTGGTCACCTACGAGGGCACCGCCGACGTCCACGCGCTCGTCGTCGGCTCCGCCGTCACCGGGATCCAGGCGTTCCGCTAGCTAAAGTTCCTGAGCGGTCCGGGCGATGCTCCTGCATGGCCGCTTGCAGCCCGTCGCCGTCACTCGTCCTCGTCGACGACCACCGCGCCCTGCGTGACGGCCTCGCGGTCCTGCTCGAGCGCCGCGGCTTCCGCATCCTCGCCGCCGCCGACACGGCCGGGGCGGGGGAGGAGGCGATCGTCGAACACGCGCCGGCGGTGGCGGTGGTCGACCTCGACCTTCCCGACGAATCCGGGATCGCCCTGATCAGGCGCCTCGTCGCCCGCGGCGGCAGCTCCAAGTTCCTCGTCTACACCGGCCTCACCGATCCCGCGGCGCTGGGCGAGGCGCTCGACTGCGGGGCCAGCGGCTTCGTCGCCAAGCCCGGCGGCCTCGCCGTCCTGGTCGAGGGGCTGCGGGAGGTCTTCCGCGGCGGCAGCTTCCGCGATCCGACCCTGGTCAAGTTCTCGCAGCTGGGCGAGTCAGCGAGGGCGCGGGTGCTGAGCCGACGGGAGGCCGAAATCCTCGAACTGCTCTCCACCGGCTTCTCCGGGGAGGAGATCGCCGAGCGCCTGGTCCTCTCGCCGGAGACGATCCGCACCCACGTCCGCAACGCGATGGGAAAGCTCGAGGCCAAGACCCGCACCGAGGCCGTCGTCAAGGCCCTCGAGCGGGGAGAGATCCGGCAGGGCTGAGCTCATCCGCCGAGCCTGGCCGCGGTGTCGAGCCAGATCGCGGTGTTCATGAAGAGCATGACCAGGTTGATCCAGGTCGTGGTCGCCATGGTGGGTTGCGCGTTCATGCCTGAAGGATCGCCGGCGTTCCCGAACCGGCGCATCCCCGATCTGCGGTAGTGGAAATGTGCGCTCGTCACATAAATGTTTCGATCTGGTGTGACTAACGGCGCTCCCGCGTCTTGTTCCGTGCGCCGAGCCCGCCGAGCATCCCGCCTCCAAACCGAAACGAGGAGGCAATCGATGATCTACGCGCTGATGGGCTACCTGCACACCGCGATCACCTGGCGGGTGCGGGAGATCCGGCGGCTGGCGGGCGAGACGGGACAGGGGACGGTCGAGTACGTCGGCCTGATCCTGCTGGTCTCGCTGCTGATGGTCGGGATGGTGGCGGCGATGAAAGGTTTCAACGGCAAACAGGGAACCGAGCTCGCCGACGTCATCGTCGACAAGATCAAGGAGGCGGTCGACAAGGTCACCTTCAAATGAGCCGGGTGGCGCTTTTGTCGCCTATGGGTTGACAAAAGCGCCACTGCCTCCAGCAGCCGCGCGCCGCGTCCGCATGACAAACTCGCGCGATGCCTGCTTCGCGAAGCTACGACAGGGCTCCCGCCGACATCCGGCCGGTGACGATCGACCCGGGCTTCGTCCCGAGCGCCGCCGGCTCGGCGCTGATCTCGATCGGGAGGACGCGGGTGATCTGCACCGCCTCGGTCCAAGAGCAGGTGCCGCGCTGGATGATGGGCAAGGGGAAAGGCTGGGTCACGGCCGAGTACTCGATGCTCCCCGCCTCGACCGGGGACCGCAAGCAGCGCGACATCTCGAAGGGCAAACAGGACGGGCGCGGGGTCGAGATCCAGCGCCTGATCGGCCGCTCGCTGCGGGTCGTCGTCGACTTCAAGGCGATGGGCGAACGCAGCGTCTACGTCGACTGCGACGTGCTCGAAGCTGACGGCGGCACCCGCTGCGCGGCGATCACCGGCGGCTACGTCGCCCTGCGCCAGGCCTTCCAGAAGCTGGTCGACAAGAAAGCGCTCGACGCCCTGCCGCTGACCGGCTCGATCGCCGCGGTCAGCGTCGGCATGGTCAACGGCCGCGCCCTCTGCGACCTCGACTACGGCGAGGACTCCAACGCCGAAGTCGACGCGAACGTGGTGATGACCGGCGACGGGGGGCTGGTCGAGGTGCAGGCGACGGCGGAGCGGACGCCGCTCTCCCGGGCCTCGCTCGACGAGCTGCTCGGGCTTGCCGAGAAAGGCATCGACCGCCTGCGGGAGGTGCAGGAGCGCGTCGCCTCGTGAAGCGTCGCGAAGCGACGGCGAAACAGGGATTTGTGCTTGCCACCGGCAACCCGCACAAGCTGAAGGAGATGTCCGAGCTGCTGCCGGGGGTGGACCTGGAGCCGCTGCCGCCGGGGTTCGAGATGCCGCCGGAGGACGGCGACACC
>DASZDI010000181.1:0-2520 GCA_035942135.1 Solirubrobacterales bacterium
CGCCTGCACGCAGCGGGCGACGATCAGGGTCGAGAGGTCGTCCGCCAGCCCGCAGGCGAGCCCGGCCCCAGCGAAGACCGCCAGCCCGACCGAGGCCGCCCGGCCCGGCCCCACCCGCCGCGCCAGCAGCGCCGCGGGCACCGCCGCCAGCGCCATCACCAGGTTGAAGGAGACCAGCACCCAGGTGACGCCGGCGACGGTCGTGTCCAGTTCCCGGTAGATCTCGGGCAGGGCGAGGACGACGATCGAGGAGTCGGCGAGGACGAGGCCGACCGCGAGCGCGAGCGCGGCGACGCGGGGACGGGCGGCGTCGGCGTTAATAGCCGAGCTCCTTGGCGTACTCGCGGCGGTACTCCTCGCGCTTCTCCAGCACCTCTTCGACGTAGGCGCGGGTTTCGGGGAAGTCGATGTCCTCGACCGTGAGGTCCGCCCCGCCCCACTCGTCGGCGTTGCCGGGCCCGGCGTTGTAGCCGGCCAGCGCCGCCGCCTCGTCGCCGTCGTAGCGCTCCAGCAGTTCGCGCAGCAGGAAGGTCCCGTAGCGGATGTTGATTTCGGGATCGCCGAGGTCCTTCAGCTCGAAGGTCGTCGCCTCGCTGTTCTTCGCGATCGTGTCCGCCGCTTCCGGGGTGATCTGCATCAGCCCACGCGCTCCCGCACTCGAGGTCTGGTCTCTGAACTTCGACTCCGAGTAGATCACGGCGGCGATCAGGGCCGCGTCGACCCCCTTTTCCTCGGCCTGCTGGCGGATCACGTCCTCGTGGCGCAGCGGCAGGGTCAGCTCCTGCAGCGCTTCGTCGAAGGTGCCGCTGGCGACGAAGGCGCCGGCGAAGACCCCGATCAGCACGGCGACGGTGCCGAGGGCGAAGAGACGGCGGCGGCGCTGCTTGCGCTTCATCGGCTCAGCCTTGCGAGCAGGGCGGACAGCGCCCGCTCGAGGTCCTCCACCGAGCCGTTGTTCTCGACCACGTGCTCGGCCCGGCCCGCCTTCTCGGCCTGGGTGAGCTGGCGCGCCTCGCGCTCGTCGACCAGGGCGTGGCCGCGGGCCGCGGCCCGCTCGCGTCGCACCTCGTCGGCGGTGACGATCGCGACCGTCGCGTCGAAGACCTTGTCGCTGCCCGCCTCGAATAGCAGCGGCACCTCGACCACGGCGAACTCCGTCTCGGCGGGCAAGGCGAGCAGCCATTCGGCGGTCCGCTCCTGCACCAGCGGGTGGATCTGCGCCTCCAGCCAGGTCAGCTGCTCGGGATCGGCGAAGACGATCTCGCCGATCTTCGCCCGGTCCACCCCCGCCTCCGGGGCGACCTCAGCCCCCCAGCGCTCGACCAGCCGCCCGCGCAGCGGTTCGGTTTCCAGCAGCTCGTGGACGACCGCGTCGCTGGAGAGCGTCGCCGCGCCGAGGCGCCCGAAAGCCGCCAACGCCTCCGACTTTCCGGCTGCGATGCCACCGGTGAGGCCGATCTTCAGCGGCGCCATGGGCGCCGCTCAGTCCTGCTCGGACTCGCCTGCCTGGGTGTCGTCGTCGGTGGACTCGCTGCCCGCACCGGGCGCGTCCTCCACCGATTCGCCCTCCTGGCCCTCCGGCACGGCGGGCTCGGAAGGACGGTCCGAAGTGCCGTTCTCCTCGGCGACCGGCGCCGGCTCGGCGCTCTCGGAAGCCTCGACCTCCTGCGGCAGCTCGCCCGGAGCCTCTTCGGAGGGGGTCTCCTCGGCAGGCGCTTCCTCCGCGGGAGCCTCTTCGGCGGCGGGAGCCTGCTCGGATGAAGTCTCTTCGGCAGTCGGCTCTTCGACGGGAGCCTCCTCGACCGCAGGGGCATCTTCGACGGCGGGAGCCTCTTCAGCCGCAGGCGCCTCTTCGGCGGCCGGGGCCTCCTCGACTGCGGGCGCCTCTTCGGCGGCGGGGGCGTCTCCACCCTCGTCGGCCTGGCCTCCGCCTTCGGCCTGGGCGATCTGCTCGCCGAGCCCGGCCATCGCCATGTTCTGGCCCTCGACCCGCTTGATGCTGAGCGAGAGGCGGCGCCGCTCTTCGTCGATCTCGAGGATCTTCACGTTCAGCTTGGAGCCGGGCTCGACCACTTCGCTCGGGTTCTCGACGTGGTGGTCGGCGAGCTCGGAGATGTGGACCAGGCCCTCGACGCCGGGGAGGATTTCGACGAAGGCGCCGAAGGCGACGACCTTGGTCACCGTGCCCTCGAGCACGTCGCCGCCGCGGTGGGTGTTGATCACCCGCTGCCACGGGTCCTCTTGGGTCTGCTTCAGCCCCAGGGAGATGCGCTGGCGGTTGCGGTCGATGTCGAGGACTTTGATCCGCACCGTGTCGCCGATCGAGACGACTTCGGAGGGATGGTTGACGTGGCTCCAGGAGAGCTCGGAGATGTGGATCAGCCCGTCGATGCCGTCGAGGTCGACGAAGGCGCCGAAGTCGACGATGTTGGAGATCTTGCCCTCGACGACCTGGCCCGGCTCGAGGCGGCCGAGGATCTGCTCGCGGACCTCCTTGCGCTCCTCCTCGAGGACGGCGCG
>DASZDI010000182.1:0-2746 GCA_035942135.1 Solirubrobacterales bacterium
CCCCGACCCTGCCGCTGAGCCGCGGCGAGAGCTTCCTCGAGAACAGGGTCTTCGCCGACCCCGACAACGTCGACTGGGAACACCTCGACATCGAGACCCGGCGGGACTTCGTCAAGCACTGCGACCGCGGCGTCTTCGACCAGACGGTGCTCGAGCGCATCGCCGACGACGACCACCTCTCCTTCGTCACCGGCCGCGCCGTCCACGTCGCTCTCACCGACGACGGCGAGGGCGCCCTGCTCGAATTTGAAAGCCCCGCGGAGGGCATGCTGTCCCAGCGCTACGACTTCGTCATCAACTGCACCGGCTTCGACCTCCTGCGCCAGCTCCGCGGCCTCTTCCCGGACGCGGTCCGCGACGAGGTCGAAGAACAGTGCGGGCCGCTGTGGGACGGCCCGCCGAAAACCGAGGTGCCGATCGGGCGCGGCCTCGAACTGGAAGGGGTGCGGCCGCGGCTGCACATCCCCGGTCTCGGCGGCCTGCGACAGGGCCCCGGCTTCGCCAACCTCGGCAGCCTCGGGCTGCTCGCCAACCGGGTGCTGCAACCGCTTCTGGAGGAGCTCGGGGTGCCCGGCACCGCGAATTCCGGCAAGATGCAGGACAAATCCTTATTACTCGATTAGGGAAGGATGTGGGTGTCGATGCCGTCTAAGTTCTGGAGGTTGCCGCTGTTCGCGGTGGTCATCGCCGTGGGAGCGCTCCTAGCGGGCTGCGGCGGTTCCTCGTCCGACTCGACCGGGGGCGGTGGCGGTGGCGGCGACGCCAACCTCACCGGCGACGCCTATTCCGGGATCGACCTCGCCAACACCCGCCAGGCGGAAAGCACGATCGACAGCGGCAACGTCGCGCAGCTGGAAGAAAGCTGGAGCGTGCCGATCCAGGGCCAGGGCGTCTACGGCAGCTACGCCTCGACCCCGGTGATCGTCAACGGCGTCATCTACTCGCAGGACCTCGAATCGAACGTGCAGGCGATCGACCTCGAGAGCGGCGAGGTGCTCTGGACGAAGAAGTACGAATCGGCCAGCCACGGCCCCAACGGGCTCGCCGTGGAAGGCGGCCACGTCTTCGGCGCGACCGCCTCGGAGGCCTTCGCGCTCGACCAGGAAACCGGCAAGGAGGTCTGGCTGGTGCCGCTGAACGGCGCCATCGACATGGCCCCCGGCGTCAACGACGGCAAGGTCTACGTCTCGACCGTGCCGGAGACGCCCGCCGCCGAATACGAACCGGGCGCCGTCGGCACCCTCTGGGCGATGGACGGCAAAACCGGCAAGAAACTGTGGCACTGGGACACCGTCCCGAAAAGCCTCTGGGGCAAACCCGGCGTCAACTCCGGCGGCGGCCTCTGGTACCCGCCCTCGTTCGACAAAAAAGGGTTCATCTACGCGGGCACCGGCAACCCGGCGCCGCTGCCCGGCACCCCCGGCGAACCGTGGGGCGAGAGCCGACCCGGCCCGAACCTCTACGCCGACTCGATGGTGAAACTCGACCCCGACACGGGCAAACTGCTCTGGTACTACCAGGAGACGCCCCACAACATCTACGACTGGGACTTCCAGGACTCGCCGATCCTCGCCAAGGCGAAAGGCCGGGAAGTGGCGATCGGGGCGGGCAAGTCCGGCTTCGTGGTCGCGGTCGACGTCAAGACCGGCAAGGTGGTCTGGCGGCAGATGGTCGGCGAGCACAACGGCCACGACAAAGACAACATCTACGCGATGCGCGGCGAATACGACAAGATCAAACTGGGTGAGGTCTTCCCGGGTCAGCTGGGCGGCGTGATCGCGCCGATGGCGGCCGACGACAAACGCGTCTACGTGCCGATCGTCAACCACTCGATGACGGTCCGCTCGGGCTCGGAAATCACCGAAGAAAGCGCCTCGACCGGCGAAATCGCCGCGCTCGACCTGAACACCGGCGGGATCGTCTGGGAGGCGTCGCTTCCCTCCTCCGCCTACGGCGCCCTGATCATCTCCAACGACCTCGTCTTCGCGACCTCCTCGGAAGGCGTCGTCCACGCCCTCAACGTCAACAAAGGCGGGGAAGTGTGGCAGGCGGCGCTGCCCGCCGGGACCAATGCCGGGGTGATGATCAGCGGCGACACCTTGGTCGCCGGGGCGGGCCTGCCGGTGATCGAAGGCCAGACCCCGAAACTGGTCGCCTACAAGCTCGGCGGCTAGGACCGCCTCACCGCTTGACGTCCCATCGGCCCGAGTCGGTATGACTCGGGCCGATGGCGATCAAGCGCAGCGCCGGGATCCTGCTCTACCGCCGCCGCGGCGGCGAGACCGAGTTCCTCCTCGTCCACCCAGGCGGCCCGTTCTGGGCGCGCAAAGACGCCGGTGCCTGGTCGATCCCGAAGGGGCAGATCGAGGGCGAGGAGGAGCCGCGGGCCTGCGCGATCCGCGAGCTCGAAGAGGAGCTTGGCCCGGCGGTCGAGCTGGATCGCGAGGGGCTGATCGAGCTCGGCTCGATCCGCCAGAAGGCCGGGAAAGCGGTGGAAGCCTGGGCGGCCGAAGGGGAGTTCGACCCCGCCGCCCTGGACAGCAACACCTTCAGCATGGAATGGCCGCCGCGCAGCGGCAGCGAGAAGGAGTTCCCCGAGGTCGACCGGGCCGAGTGGTTCGACCTGGAGGCGGCGAGGGAGAAGATCCTGCCCGCCCAGGCGGAGCTCCTCGACCGCCTGCTCGAGCGGCTGGGCAACGGCTCCAGCCGCTAGGGCGAGGGGCGGGAGCCGGTGGGGGTCTCCCGG
>DASZDI010000183.1:0-7269 GCA_035942135.1 Solirubrobacterales bacterium
GGTCTACCTCTTGGGCGGCGGGCTCGGGGGCTCCTACCTGGCGGCGGAGGGTGACCAGTTGGCGGAGGCGGGTCTGGCGGAGCTTGAGGATCTCCAGCACCTCGACGAGGTAGACGCTGGCGGCGAGGGCGAGGATGCCGAAGACGGCGATCACGGCGGTCCAGAGGGGGTCGAAGTTGCCGTGGTCGTCGCTGTAGGGGACGAAGCGGAGGGCGAGGGCCAGGGAGGCCATGACCAGGGTCCAGCCGTAGAGGTAGAGGAGGGTGCGGCGCTGCGAGAAGCCGATGTCGGCCATCCGGTGGTGGAAGTGCCAGCGGTCGGCTTTGTAGATGGGGCGGCGGTATTTGAGCCGCTTGGCGACGACGAAGCCGGTGTCGAGGATCGGCACGGCGAGAATGAGCAGCGGCAGGAACAGGGCGACGACGGCGTTGGTCTTGAGGGCGCCCTGGACGGCCACCGCCCCCAGCAGGTAGCCGAGCAGGTTGGAGCCGGTGTCCCCCATGAAGGTCTTGGCGGGCGGGAAGCCGTCGCGGAGGAAGCCGAGCGCGGCGCCGGCGGTGAGCGCGGCGAGGACCCCCGCCGCGGTGCGGTCGAGCGAGAGGGCGATCGTCGCCAGAGTGAGGCCGGAGATCACCGCGACGCCGGCGGCGAGGCCGTCGACGCCGTCGATCAGGTTGATGACGTTGATCACGACGACGATCGCCAGCACGGTGCCGACGTCGCCGAGGTGGACGACGCCGCCCCCGGGCAGGGTGAGCAGGTCGACCGTCCCCGGCGTCAGCCGGCCGAAGAAGGGGAAGGTGAAGTTGTCCACCGTGACCCCGACCGAGACGGGGATGACGACGGCGACGATCTGGCCCAGCAGCTTGACCGGGGCGGGGAGGTCGAAGACGTCGTCGAGGACGCCGACCCAGACGATCGCCACCGCCCCGAACAGGATCGCGTGGCTTTCGGTGTCGTTCGGCAGCCAGATCAAGCCGGCGACGAGGGCGCCGCCGAGGATCGCCAGCCCGCCGAGCTTCGGGGTCGGGACCTGGTGCAGCGAGCGCTCGTTGGGATAGTCGATGGCGCCGATCCGCAGCGCCAGCCAACGCGTTGCCGGCACCAGCAGCAGGGCGACGAGGGCGGCGACGAGGAAGGCGAGGAGCGCGTCCGTGTCAGTCGGCATAGCGGTCGAACCAGAGGGTAAGCGCCATCAGGCCCCAGATCTGCCGGCTGAGGTCCTCCCGGCCGGAGAGGTGGCGGTCGAGGACGGGGGCGACGGCGGCGGGGTCGAGCAGGCCCTGGCGGGCGAGGGCGCTCGGGGCGAGGACCTCGCGGGCGAACGGCTCCAGCGGCCCGCGCAGCCAGGCGGCGAGCGGGATCGAGAAGCCCTGCTTGCGGCCGTGGACGATCTCCCGCGGCAGCATCGGCTCCAGCGCCCGGCGCAGCAGCCGCTTCTTGGCGAAGCCGCGCACTTTCATCCGCCGCGGCAGCGAGAAGGCGAACTCGGCCACCTTCGGGTCGAGGAACGGCACCCGTAGCTCCAACGAGTGGGCCATGCTGAGGCGGTCGGTCTTGACCAGGAGATCGTCGACGAGGTAGATGCCGAGGTCGACGTCCTGCATCCGCGCCAGCGGCTCGGCGCCGGCGGTTTCGGCGTAGCGGGCGCGGTAGAGGTCGAGGGGGTCCCAGCCCGAGGCCTTCGCCCCGGCCAGCTCGGCGCGCGCCTGGGGGGAGAAGATCTCCTTCCAGCCGTGGTGGCGCTCCAGCGGCGGCAATGCCGCGGCGCGGGCGAAGCGCTTGGCTTTGTAGTCGAAGCCGACCCGGTCGGTGCGGCTCGGCAGCGCCTCGGCGAGGGGCCGGGCGAGCGGGGCGAGGCGGCCGACGCGGCGGGCGAGGAGGTCGGCGACGTAGGTGTAGTAGCCGCCGAAGAGCTCGTCGCCGCCCTCGCCCGAGAGCGCGACCTTGACCTCGCCGGCGGCCAGCTCGGAGACCAGGTAGGTGGGCAGCGCCGAGGAGTCCCCGAAGGGCTCGTCGAAGGACTCGACCAGCCTCGGCAGCAGGTCGACGGCGTCGGGGCGCAGGACCAGCTCGTGGTGGTCGGTGCCGTAGCGCTCGGCGACCAGGCGCGCCCGCGAGAGCTCGTCGAAGCCGGCCTCCTCGAAGCCGATCGAGAAGGTCTTCAGCGGCTCCGCGGTGTGGGCCGAGGCGAGCGCGGCGAGGCCGCCGGAGTCGACCCCGCCGGAGAGCAGGACGCCGACCGGGACGTCGGCGACGAGGTGGGCGCGGACGCTGTCGTCCAGCACCTCGCGCAGCTCCTCGGCGAGCTCGTCCTCGGAGCCGCCGCGGACCGCGCCCCCCGGCACCGCGCCGGGCCGGGCGTAGCGCCGCAGCTCGACCTCTCCCCCCTCCCAGGCCAGCAGGTGCCCCGGGGGCAGCTTGCGCGCCTCGGCGAAGATCGTCAGCGGCGCCGGGATCGAGTTGAAGGCGAGGTAGGCGCTGACCGCCCGCGGGTCGATCTCCCGCGAGAAGCCCGGCTGCTCCAGCATCGCCTTCAGCTCCGAGGCGAAGGAGAGGCCGCCGTCGACGTGGCGGTAGTAGAGCGGCTTGATCCCGAAGCGGTCGCGGGCGAGGAGCAGGCGCCGGCGGCGCTTGTCCCAGAGGGCGATCGCGAACATCCCCCGCAGCCGCTCGACGAAGCCCTCGCCGTGCTCCTCGTAGAGGTGGACGAGGACCTCGGTGTCGCAGTCGGTGGCGAAGCGGTGGCCGCGGCCCTCGAGCTCGCGCTTCAGCTCGCGGTAGTTGTAGATCTCACCGTTCTGGACCACGACGGCGCTGCGGTCCTCGTTCTCGATCGGCTGGTGGCCGTGGGCGAGGTCGATGATCGAGAGCCGCCGCGCCGCCAGCGCCACCGGCCCCTCGTGGAAGAGGCCGTCGTCGTCGGGGCCGCGGTGGACGAGCCGGCCGCTCATCCGCGCCACGGCCTCGAGGTCGGGGGCGCCCTCCCGCTGTCCGGCGACTACGCCGCAGATACCGCACATGGCGGCAGTCTCGCAGTCGCTCAGGAGGTCGGCTGGCCGCGACCGGCGACCTTGGCCACCGTCGCCAGCAGCACCTGGAAGTAGAGCGAGACCGAGCGGTCGGCGATGTACTCCATGTCGTGGGCAAGCTTGTCGGCCCAGGTCTCCTCGCGGGTGATCCGCGTCTGCGCGAAGCCGGTCACCCCCGGGCGGACGACGAGGCGCTGCCAGTACTGCGGGATCTCGCGGCAGAGCTCGGCGTAGAAGGTCGGGCGGATCGGGCGCGGACCGACCACCGACATGTCGCCGCGCAGGACGTTCCAGAGCTGCGGGACCTCGTCGAGGTGGGTCTTGCGCAGGACGCCGCCGAGCCGGGTCCGCTCTTCCTCGGTCCGGCGGGTCAGCTCCTCGCCGTAGAAGGGCCCGAGCCGGGTCTCCGCGTCAGGCTTCAGGGTGCGGAACTTGTACATCCAGAAGAGGTGGCCGGCCCTGCCGACGCGGGCGCCGCGGTAGAGGACCGGGCGGCCGGAGTCGATCGCGATCAGCAGCGCGACCAGGCCCAGCAGCGGCGCCAGGACGAGCAGGATCGAGGCGGAGATGAGGACGTCGAGCGCCCGCAGGACGGGGTCGATCGGCCGCGGGTCCCCTTCGGCCGCGGGCGCGACGAGTTCTTCGAGGCCGGCCTCGGCCTCGGGAAGCTCGTTCAGGAAGGCGTTACGGGATGGGTCTCTTCGCGCAATGGTGAGGCTCCGACGGTACCGAGGATGGTCTCGACCAGAAGGGCGGGGTCGCGAAGGGTCGACGCAGGCTCCGCGCTCCGCTTGCTCAGCTCGAGCGCGCGGGGGTCGGTCAGCGGGCGCAGCCGGCCCGAGCGGATCAGCGCTTCGTCGACGCCGCCGAGGCGACCGCCGTAGGTGGTGTAGACGGGCGTCCCCAGGGCGGCGGCCTCGCGGTTCATGGTGCCGCCGGCGGAGAGGACGAGGTCGGCGAGGGCGACCAGGCTCTGCGCCTCGACGGCGCCGTCGGGGACGATCACCGAGGGCAGGCGCAGCTTGCCGATGAACTCGCGCTGGGCCTGGGTGCGGGGCAGGACCACGGCGTGGACGTCGCCGTCGCGGCCGAGGCGGTCGAGCACCTTGGGGAAGAGCGGGTTCGACTTGCGGTGGTAGAGCGAGACGTCGGGCGGCGGCCGCACGATCACCACCACCCGCGACTCCTCGACGCCGAGCCGCCGCAGCGCCTCGGGGTCCGGCTCGAAGTCGTAGAGGTAGTACTCCTCCTTGAGGCCGGGATAGGGGAAGTGCTTCTCGGGGGTGACGCCGAAGCGGCGCAGCCGCTCCAGCGGGACCGAGTCCGGGAACATCACCCGCCGGGCGAGGCGGCAGCCGATCCGGTGCTGGGTGACCGCCCACTCATAGTCGTGCATGTTGGCCTCGGGGATGCCGAGGGCCTTCGCGGCGATCGCGAGGTCGTTGGAGCCGTGGGCCAGCGCCAGGTCGAAGCCGCGGCCGCGGCCGAACTTCAGCATCCCGGCGCTGCGGGCGGCGAGGCTGTAGGCCTTGCGCACTCGCGAGGCGCCGCCGTGGCGGCCGATCGGCGTGTGCGGCATCCCGTGCAGCTCCAGGAGCTGCTGGGTCTGCGCGTAGTCCCGGGAGGTGACCTCGACCGTGTGGCCTTCGGCCTCGAGGCGGGCGATGATCGGCCGCAGCACGAGCACGTGCGCCGGCGCGCTCATGTCGACCCAGATGTTCACCGCTCAGACGGCTGCGAGCTCGGCGTAGAGCGGGAAGCGGTCCATCAGCTCGCCGGTGCGGGAGGAGAGGTCGCCCTTCGAGGCCTCGAAGTCGGGGCCGAGGGCGGTGACGATCACCTCGGCGATCTCGCTCATCTCCTCCTCCCCCATGCCCCGGGTCGTCAGCGCCGGGGTGCCGATCCGCAGGCCCGACGGGTTCATCGGCGGGCGCTCGTCAAAGGGGATCGCGTTGCGGTTGACGGTGATCCCGACCGCGTCCAGCCGGTCCTCCGCGGTCTGCCCGTCGAGGCCGGTCGGGGTGAGGTCGACGAGGACGAGGTGGACGTCGGTGCCGCCGGTGAGGACGGGGACGCCGCCCGCTTCCAGCCCCGCCGCCAGCGCCTGCGCGTTGGCGATCGTCTGCCGCTGCCGCTGGGCGAACTGCTCGCTCGAAGCGATCTGGAGGGCGACCGCCTTGGCGGCGATCGTGTGCATCAGCGGCCCGCCCTGCTGGCCGGGGAAGATCGCTTTGTCGACCGCTTTCGCGTGCTCCTCGCGGCAGAGGATCATGCCGCTGCGGGGGCCGCCGAGGGTCTTGTGGATCGTCGTCGTGACGACGTCGGCGTGCTCGACCGGGTTCGGGTGCTCGCCGGCGGCGACGAGCCCGGCGAAGTGGGCCATGTCGACCATCAGCTTGGCCCCGACCGAGTCGGCGATCTCGCGGAAGGCGGCGAAGTCGAGCTGTCGCGGGTAGGCGGACCAGCCGGCGACGATCACGGCCGGGCGGTGCTCGGTGGCGAGCCGCTCGACCTCCTCCATGTCGACCCGGAAGTCCTCGCGGCTGACGTGGTAGGGCACCGGCTTGTAGAGCTTGCCGCTGACGTTCAGCTTCATCCCGTGGCTGAGGTGGCCGCCGTGGTCGAGGGCGAGGCCGAGGATCGTCGCGCCCGGCTCGATCAGCGCCATGTAGGCGGCGTTGTTGGCCTGGGCGCCCGCGTGGGCCTGGACGTTGGCGTGCTCGGCGCCGAAGAGGGACTTGGCCCGGTCGATCGCCAGCTGCTCGGCGACGTCGACCTCCTCGCAGCCGCCGTAGTAGCGGCGGCCGGGGTAGCCCTCGGCGTACTTGTTGGTGAGGACCGAGCCGACCGCGTCGAGCACCGCCTGCGGCACGAAGTTCTCCGAGGCGATCATCTCCAGGGTCCGCTGCTGGCGCTTCAGCTCGGCGTCGAGGACCGCGGCGATCTCGGGGTCGACCTCGGCCAGCGGCGCGTTTTGGAAGTTTTCGGGAAGGTCGGCGATGGTCGGGCGACCATAGCAACGGGCATGGATATTCTGGCGCCGGTGAGAGGTCGTCTTCTCCTCACTTCACTGGCTCTTCTGCTGGTCGTAGCGCTGCCCGCCTCCGCCGTCGCGGCGGTCGACAACCCCTGCGAAGGGCCGGAGGCGAAAAGCCTCCTCTGCCCCAACCTGCGGATCGCCCCGCCGAGCGAGATCTACGTCGACAGGCGGGGCAGCCGGGTGCTGCTGCGGGCGACCAGCGACGTCCAGAGCCGCGGCCGCGGCCCGATGGAGCTGCGCGGCCGGCGCGACGGCCCGCGCAGCATGCGCACCAACCAGCGCATCTACAGGGCCGACGGCGGGCAGATCACCGTGCCCAGCGGGGCGAAGCTGCGCTTCACCTACGTCGGCACCTACTTCGGCGGCTCCTACTGGAAGGTCCACCAGCTGGCGAGCTTCGAGCTGGTCCGGGTCCGCCCGGACGGCACCCTCGGCCGCGTCGTCCGCACCAGCCCCAAGCTCAACTACTGCCTGCGCGACCTCACCCACACCCGGCCCGGCGGCCGCTCGCCGTCCCGCTGGGTCTACCCCGGCTGCAACCAGAACCCCTTCCGGGACCGGGTCACCCTCGGCACCTCGGTCGGCTGGTCGGACATCTACCCCGCCGCCTACCACCAGCAGTGGATCGAGGTGGCGGGCCTGCGCGGCTGCTTCGCCTACCGGATGATCGTCGACCCGAAGGGCCTCCTCTTCGAGTCGAACGAGGACGACAACACCTCCCAGCGCCTCGTCCGCCTGCCCTACCGCGGCAAGCCCGGCTGCTGACCAGCCCCCCTCAGCCTCCGCGCCAGCGGCTCCATGACCGCTTCGAGCGCCTGTGGGGCGGGAGTCAGGCCCGGGTCGTCCTGTCCAGGCTGAACAGCGGGGTGGAACATCACCGCCAGAGCCGCGCGCTCCCCCGAGGGCAGCTCCACCACAGCCATCTGCCCGGCCATGAATGCTCCCTGCTGGGTCCCTCCCCAGCCGGCCTTGTAAGCGGGGTCCAAGACCCGCAAAGCGCGACCCGCACCCCAGTCCACCGCCGCGGTGAATTCCTCGGGGAGGATCTCGCGGCTGCGCTCCTTCGGCTCCCGCATCAAGTTCAGGATCCGCTCGGAAAGCACGTGGCCGTAGGCGCCGCTCCCCAGCGCGTGCATGAAACGAACCGCATCGGCGACTCGCCATTCGGAGGTGCCGAGCAGGAGCGCGGGGGCAAGG
>DASZDI010000184.1:0-9332 GCA_035942135.1 Solirubrobacterales bacterium
CTACCCGCGCTTTTGCGGGAGGAAACCGAAGCGGTCCCGCTCAGGCGCGGTCTAGCCGCCGCCGATCGCTTCGACGACCTCGCCGGTGCCCTCGCACGCGGGGCACTCGGCACCGTCCTTCTCGCCGCTCCCTCCGCCCTCGGGGCAGACGTTCTCGCCGGCGGAGGGCTCGCTCGGGGGAGCTTCGTCTCCCGGTTTCCGCTCCTCGGGCTTCAGGTCGTCGTTCATGGCGCCCTCATCCCCGCGGCGGCGCGGCCGCAAACCGGCGCGGCGGTCAGGCTGCCCGCAGCGGCCAGATGACGACGTCCTGGCGGGGCGAGAAGTGCAGCAGGGGATCGCCCTCGAGCTCGATCCCGAACGGCATCGCCATCGTGTTGGTCTCGATCTCCGCCCAGCCGCGGTGCAGGGGCCAGGGCGGGTGGTGGATGTCGCCGCGCTGGATGCGGCGGCTGTCGTCGAGGGTGTAGAGGCAGTAGCGCTCGGTCAGCCAGCGCTCCAGGGAGCCGTCGCGAATCGGCAGCGGGCCGCCCTCGGCGCCGTAGCGAGCGGAGAAGTAGGCCGGCGGCCCGTCGTCGGAGGTCCGGATCAGGTCGTAAGCGACCCCCTCCCCGTCGTTTCCACCTTTTTCCCTGCCAGAGGAAGGAGAAGGGTGGAAACGATGCGTCTCGATCCGCGAGTGGAAGTAGGGCAGGCGGTAGGAGCGGCGGGCGGCGTTGACGGCGGCCCAGCTATCGGCGTCGAGGCTGAGGAAGTAGATCCCGGGCTTGCCTTCGATGCTGACGTAGGTGCGGACGTTGAGCTCGGGGAAGGTCGAGAGCAGCGGGGCGGGCATCGTCCCGCGCAGGCGCAGGCCGCGGACCTCGAAGGGGGTGACGCCGATCCAGGCGTCGCCTTCGTAGGTGTCGATCGGCAGCTGCGGCGGCACCACCTCGCGCAGCGCCTCCTCGGGGACCCGCCAGTGGGCGAAGAGCAGGTCGGCCCAGGTCTGCCCCATCAGCCACGGCGCCTTCGGCAGCGGCCAGGGGCGGTGCTCGGTCTCGGCGAGGACGGCGCGCTGGTGGAAGGCGTCGGAGACGAGCCGGGCCGGGCGCAGCGCCATCTCCCCCACCCCCTGCAGGGCGCCGAGGCCCTTGAGGGCGATCATCCGTCCTCTTCTCCGGTGCGGTCGCGGATCGCGCGGACCACCTCGGCGTCGAGCGGCTCGACCGAGACCAGGCGCTCGGGGAAGATCAACAGCGCCCCGTGGTCGGCGTCGAGGTCGGCGTCGTCGCTCAGGTCTCCCGCCATCTCGACCACGACCTTACCCTCGATGCCGGCGTCGTTTTTCCAGGCGAGGTAGCGGTAGAGGCCCTCGCGGCTGGGGAAGACGGCGATCCCCTTGCGCAGCGTGCGGCGGATCTCGCCGCTCCCTTCGCAGGTCGGGCAGGTCTGCTCGAAGCGGACGCGGCCCTGGCAGGCGGGGCAGTCGAGGTCCGAGCCCGCCTCCAGGCAGGAGAAGCACTCGTAGACGGTGACCCCGCCGCCCTCGCACTTGTCGCAGGGGCCGTGTTCGGGCTCGCCCCAGGGCTCGGTCACCTGCTTGTCGGGGTCGAGCAGCACGCCAGGGTCCGCTTCCGCCGGATGGCAGTGGAAGAAGGTCCTGGCGTGCCCCGCCGACATCGGGCCTCCTGGCAGCCGGCGGCCCCGCTAGCCGCCGTCGCCGTTTTTGCGCGCCTCCTTGGCCGCCGCCGCGGCCTCCTCCAGCGCCTCGGCTTCGCGCTCGCGCGCCGCAGCCGCCTCTTTCGCCTCGAGGCTCTCTTCCTTGGCCTCGAGCTTCTCCAGCTGGGCGGTCTTCTCGGCTTTGGCGTTGCTGCGTTTGACTTTCGCCGCCGTTTTCTTGGTTTTCTCCTTTTTCTTCTGCTCGGCTTTCTTCGCGCGGGCCTCGCGTTCGCGGCGGCGCTTCTCGGCCTGGCGCCGGTCCTGCTCGGCCTTGCGACGCGCTTCGGCGGCGGCCTCCGCGGCGGCTTCGCTGACTTTCGCCTGCCGCTCCTCTGCCTCGTGCTCTTGCACCTCGGCCTTCTCGCGCAGGCGGCCGGCCCGTTCGCGCTCCTTGGTCGCCAGCAGGGCCGCCCGGCCCTGCTCCTTCAGCTCCCGGTCGGCGAAGAGGACGCCGGTGGCGCTGCGGGCGCCGGCCTCGGCCCGGTCGAGCAGGTGCCTGGCCTGCGAGTCGGAGCCGCCGAGGACGCCGAGGGCGACGTCGATCGGCGTCCGCGCCAGCTTCAGCGACGAGTCGAAGATCGTCTTCGGGATCGTGGGCAGGGACATCTAGCTCTCCTCCTTCGGGTCGATCGCCGCGGCGGCTGCCTCGGCGCGGTCGGCTTCGCGCTGCAGCTCCGCCGCCTCGCGCACGGCCTCGCCCTTCTCGGCCGCGGCCTGCTGACGTTTGGCCTGGGCGCGGCTTTCGCCGGCGAGGCGCTCGCGCTCGGCCTGGGCCTTCTCGACCTCCGCCCGCCGCGCGGCCTCGCGCTCTTCCTCGGCCCGTTTCGCCTCGGCCCGCTCTTCGGCCTCGATCTCCGAGGCCTCGAGTTCGACCTCGCGGCGCTCGGCCTCGGTCTCCGCCCGCTCGGCCTCGATCTCGGCTTCCTGCTCCTTGCGCTCGGCCTCGGCCTCCTTCTCGGCCGCCTCCGCCTGGGCGTCGGCCTGGACCTCCTGCAGCTTCCCCTCGCGGTGCAGGTCGTCTCGACCCAGCGCCGCTCCGGCCATCTGCTTGGCCTTGCCCACCGCCTTGCCCAAGGGGCCGCCGGCGACTCGCTCTTGCTCGCTCAAGCCCGTTCTCCTTTCAAGTTTCTTCCTCCTTGCGTCAACGCTTCCCAGCTACCCCCGCAGGGCATCCGGCGAACCGGATGGAGGTCACACATCTCGCTCAGTAGCGCAGGATCGCCGCCACCCCCTCGGCCTCCGCGAGCAGTTGGGCGACGTCCTCGCGCACGACCGTCACCTGGGCGCTGCTGGAGAGGGCGGCGCGGATCAGGGACTCGGCGTCGGTGCCGATCGCGCCGTCGAAGACCAGGTGGTCGACGCGGCCTTCGGCCAGTGCCTCCTTGGTCTCCCGCAGCCCGAGCGAGCCGCGGCCGCCGCCCTTCGCCTCGCCCAGCACCCGCTCGACCAGGCCCAGCTCGCGCTCGCGGTCGAGCCGTCGGACCACCTCGCCGACGAGCTCGTTGACCTTGCCGTTGGGGACCGAGATCAGGTCCTGGTCGCCGGCCACGGTCAGCCGCGCCTGGGAGGAGTCGAAGCCGGCCTTGAAGCTCTCGGCGTCTTTGCTCGGGCCGAAGACCAGCACTTCGCCGAGGCCGTTCTCCTCCAAGGCGCGGGCGGCGAGGCCGCCGCACTCGGTGAGGAAGCGCCGGCGGTTGTGGTCGAGGCGTTCGCCGAACTGGTCGTGCCCGGAGGAGCTGACCCCCTGGGCGCGGGCGGGGTTGTCGGTGCTCTGCGATTTGCGCTCCCGCCAGTCGAAGCTGGTGATGCTGAGCTCCCAGTCCTCGAGGTCCTGCAGCGTCCCTTCGGCGCAGCGCAACAGCCGCACCCGCTCGGAGGAGAGCAGGGCGACGCCGCGGCTGGCGCTGCGGCAGGAGACGTCGATCAGCGGCGCCACCACCGGCTCCTGGCCGAACTCGACGCAGGCGCTCGTGGCGGGCGGCACCTCGGTCCCGAACCAGTGCTCTACGCCCTCCTTGTCGGCGACCTCGACGAAGCCGACTTCACCGCGCGGCGGCGGCCGCAGGTCGCCGTCTTCGAAGCGCTCGGTCAGCCGCTTCGCGGTCGCCCGCAGGGCGACGCGGCGGTCGTGCTCGGCTTCCTTCTGGGTCTCCAGCACGGCGTCGAGGCCGTTGCGGAGCTCGGTCCGCCAGGCGCCGCCGCGGTCGGCGGGGTCGAAGCCGAGGTAGACGGACAGGACGCCCAGCGGCGGGCGCCATTCGCTCAACTCGCGGGCATCCTCCAAGGTCGGCAGGCTCATCACGGCTCCTCCTTAGTCGGGTGCGCTCCGGTTACCCACTTTCGCCGACGCCAGAAACGCGTCCGGGGTTCGCCGCGGGCGTCCTTGGGTAGGACGGAGGCATGGAAACCCTGCTCGAGACGCCGATGCCTGGACCGCCGCAGCCGGACCCCCGGCCGCCTTCGCCGACGCCGGACCCGGGAGCGCCGGAACCGCCGCAGCCCGATCCGATGCCGCCGCGCCCCGACCCCGGCCCGCCGGAGCCGCAGCCGCCGATCGACCCGCCGGAGCCGGCCCCGCCCGCCCCGGAGATCGCCGCCGTCGCGTAGCTGCCCCGGCCTTCGCGGATAGCCTGAGGCGATGGCGAACGTCCTCTTCGTCTGCCTCCACAACGCCGGCCGCTCGCAGATGAGCCAGGCGCTGTTCGAAGGCGCCGCCGGGAGCCGCCACGCCGCCCGCTCGGCCGGGACCACCCCGGCGGACCGGGTCCACCCCGAGGTCGTCGAGGCGATGCGGGAGATCGGGATCGACGTCGGCGACCGCCGGCCGAAGCGACTGACCACGGAGGACGCCGAGTGGGCCGACGTCGTAGTGACGATGGGCTGCGGCGACAAGTGCCCCTACGTCCCCGGCCGTCGCTACCTCGACTGGGACCTGCCCGACCCGAAGGGACAGGCGCTCGACGCGGTCCGGGCGACCCGCGACGAGATCGCGACGCGGGTCGAGGCGCTGGCGGCGGAGCTCAATTAGGGCGTCATCCGGAGCCGCCGGACGGAGCGCTTCCTTCGTTTGTACCGCTATGCGACACAAACGAAGGAAGCGCTCCGGTCATTTGCGTCGCTATGCGGTGCAAAGGACCGGAGCGCCGTCGGCTACGACCCTGCGGCGCCGGAGTAGCGCAGCGAGCCCGGCGTGTCGAGGTCCTCGCCGGTCTCCAGCAGCGTCTTCAGGCCGGAGAGGATCATCGGCCAGCCGCCGTAGAGTTCGTTGTTAGCGTCCTCGCCGAGCTGGTCGTGCGTCACCCGCAGCCGGCAGGAGCTGCCGACCGGCTCGATCTCCCAGGTCACCCGCGACTCCCCTTCGCGCTGGACGTCCTCGCTCCAGAGCGCGGTGAAGCTCTGGACCAGGCGGCGCGGCGGGTCGACCTCGAGGTTCCTGCCGCCGGCGATGTCGACCACGCCAGGGACCGCCGAGCGGTACTCGCTCCCCTCGGTCCAGTCGGAGACGGTCCCGACCCCGAAGCTGTAGCGCTTGCGCATCTCCTCGCTGGTGATCGCCTCCCAGAGGCGCTCCGGCGTCGTCTTGATGTAGATCTCGAACACGGTCATGCTGCCGCGCCCGTCGACCACGGTGTAGGGCTGCTCTTCGCTCATGGTTCTTCCTCCTCGTTCTCGCTTTTCTCAAGGTCCTGCTTCAGCTCGCTGAGGGCCGAGGCCCAGGGCTCCGCGTACTTGCTCACCCAGCGGTCGTGGATCAGCCGGATCGGGACGGGGTTGAGGAAGTGCAGCTTCTCGCGGCCGCGCTTCTGAGTCGTCACCAGCCCCGCCTCCTCGAGCACCTTGAGGTGCTTCATGACGCCGAAGCGGGACATCGGCAACCGCTCTTCCAGGGCGCTCAGCGACCGGCCGTCCTGCTCGAAGAGCCGGTCGAGCAGCTCGCGGCGGGTGGGGTCCGCCAGCGCCTTGAAGACCTCGTCCATGGCAGAGACTATAGGTGACCTTTTAGTCACCTGTCAATGACCACAGCGGATGATGTGGTCAATCCCTGTTTGACCAAATGGAGTAGAGCGTCTAGGTTCTTTTGACTGTTCAGGCACTCTCGCAGGGAGGGGGCCTCAATCTCCAAGGGGAGGAAACTCAGTAATGCAAGCCATCAAGCGCTTGGCTCTGCTCGTCTGCGCCCTTGCGGTCTTCGCCGTCCCGGCAACCGCCAGCGCCACGATCACGACCAAAACGATCGACTACGGCCCGTACACGATTCCGGCGGGCGGCGGCGATCCGCATGACCACCATTCGATGGGGATGATCGCCAACAAAATCGTCCAGAACATCTCCAAGCCGTGCACCGGCTGCACGATCATCGGCGTCACCCCGGACCTCGTCTACGAAAACGGCTCCAAAGCCAACATCACAGAGGGCCCGATGCTCCACCACGCGATGTTCTCGGCCCAGTCGAGCGGCAAGTCCGACGTCACCTGCGGCAGCAGCGGCCCGGGCATCCTCGGCGAACGCTTCTTCGCCTCCGGCAACGAGCGCACCCCGGTCGACCTGACCTCGCTGCCCTACGGCTACAAGGTCAACAGCAGCGAGACCTGGAACATGGTCTTCGACCTGATGAACTGGGCGACGACCAGCAAAAACGTGAAAATCCGGATGACCTGGAAGTACGCCACCGGGACCGACCACACCAGCCGCGCGCCGCTGCGCCCGGTCTGGCTCGACGTCGCGCAGTGCACGCTGAACTCCTACTACAGCCCGGGGTTCGGCCTGACCGACAAACACTACGACTGGAAAGCCAGCTTCGGCGGCAAACTGATCGCCGCCGCCGGCCACATCCACGATCACGGCGTCAACATCGAAGTCACCAACGAGAGCACCAAAACCCTGCTCTGCAACTCGGTGGCAATCGTTGGCGGCCCGGGCTACGAAACCCACCTGGACGGCCGTAAACACGTCTCCGGGATGAACGTCTGCACCGGGAACCCGATCTCGACGATCGCCAAAGGCAACACGATTCGCCTGCACTCGATCTACAACATCCCGGAAACCCACCACGCGGTGGAAGACGCGATGGGGATCGCGTTGATCTACATCAACCCGAGCTGACCCAGGTCTGAGACAGATCTGAGCTCACGGAGCCGGCCTCGAGAGGGGCCGGCTCTTTTTTGTCCCGATCTATACCCCCCAGGGGTATGCTATGATTTCCGTCATGGAGACCACCGCGCACCACCCTCACCATCACCACGAGATGCCGACCGAGGGCAGCGCCCTCACCGCCGTCGCCGTCTCGGCCACCCTCCACTGCCTGACCGGCTGCGCGATCGGCGAGGTCGCGGGAATGGCGATCGGGACCGCGCTCGGCTTCTCCGAGCTCGGCACCGTCGCTCTCGCGGTCACGCTCGCCTTCCTCTTCGGCTACGGGCTGACCAGCCTGCCGCTGCTGCGGGCGGGGCTGGCGCTCGGCACGGTGATCCCGATCGCCCTCGCCTCCGACACCCTCAGCATCGCCGTGATGGAGATCGTCGACAACGCGATCATGCTGGCGATCCCCGGAGCGATGGAGGCCGGGATCGGCAGCGTCCTCTTCTGGGGCAGCCTCTCCTTCGCGCTGGCGATCGCCGGGGTGGTCGCGGTCCCGGTCAACCGTTGGCTGATCGCCCGCGGCAAGGGCCACGCCGTCGTCCACGAGACCGGCATCCACGGCGGGCCGCCGGTGCGGGCGGTCGCCGCGGCGGCCGTCGTCGCCTTCGTCTTCGGCGGCGCCGTGCTGATCGCCGAGCTGGTGGACGGTGGCGAGGGGTCAGGGCACGGCGGGACGGAGACGCCCGCCCACCGGGCCGAGGGGCACGCCCGCTAGAGCTCGACCTGGCCGGCGATCACGGTCTCGTTGCGGCCGCCGACCCAGATCGTCCCGTCCTCGTCCTGGGAGACGTGGACGCGCCCCGCGCGGTCGATGACGCCTCCCTGGGCCGCGACGTAGGGCGCCTGGAGGCGGCCGTTGCCGAGCAGCCACTGCGCCAGCGAGGCCTGGAGGCTGCCGGTGACCGGGTCCTCCGCCGCGAGGCCGTTGACCGGGGCGAAGGCGCGCACCTCGAGCGCCTCCGGCGAGCCCGGCGGGTGGAAGCCGGCGACGCCGAGGTCGAAGTCGAGCCGGCCCGGCCGCAGCTCCCGCACCCGCTCGGCGCTCTCGAGCAGGGCGGCGATCCAGCCGGGGCCGTTGTCGACCCACTCGACGGCGAGCATCTCGTCGGGGTCGACCCCCAAGGCGGCGGCGACTTTCGCCGCGTCCTCGTCCGAGGCCGGGCCCGACCGCACCAGCGGCGGCGCCGCGAAGGCGAGCCGCTCCCCTTCCGGCCTGATCCGCACCAGCCCGGCCTCGCACTCCTGGACGATCTCCCCCGCCCTCCCCGGCCCGCCGCCGCCCTCGAGCCAGGCGTGGCAGGTGCCGAGGGTCGGGTGCCCGGCGAAGGGCAGCTCGAGGACCGGGGTGAAGATGCGGACGCGATAGTCGGCCTCGGGTCGGGTCGGCGACAGCACGAAGGTGGTCTCGGCGAGGTTGGTCCAGCGCGCGAACCGCCGCATCTCCTCGTCGCCCAGCCCCTCGGCGTCGAGCACCACCGCGACCGGGTTGCCCGAGCAGGGCCCGCTGCCGAAGACGTCGACCTGGCTGAAGCGGCGGGGCACGGAACGAGTCTCGCAGGGAAGGGTCCTGGGTAACCGCGACCCCCAGGACCCCCGCCCAGGCCGGGCCTAATGCTATTTAGCCGTCACCGCCCAGCTGCCGTAACCGTAGCCTTCGGCTTCGCCTTCCGGCACGAATTCCCCGACCCACCCGCTGGTGGTGTCAGCCGTGGAAGCCCCGATCAGATTCGGGCCTTCGACGTTGGCGACTTCCAGCGCATAGATGCAGAGGTGACCCGGTGCTGCTTGGGGATCGGTCGCGGTGCCGGGGCAGTTCGGATCCGAGCCCCCGACGCCGAGCCAGTGGTATTCGGGTTCCGGCGTGACGCGCAGCGAGAAGTTGATGTCCACGTAGGCCGCGTGGCCCTTGGTGGCGAACGCCCAGTTACTCGTCAGGGTTTTACCCGACGGAAGTTTGGTTTCCGTCGGCCCCGCAGGCCCCTGTGGGCCTTCAGGCCCTTCTTCGCCGTCTTGGCCGTCCTGGCCGGGAGCGCCGGGGGTACCGGGAGCGCCCTGCGGACCAGTCGGACCGGGAGCTCCGGGAGCTCCGAGAGGGGGCGTGAATTTCTTCACGATTTTCTTGACTTCCTTCTTCTCCTGGCTGCTGAGGCGGTCGACCGCGGCGAAGGCGGTGCCCCCCAGCGCCGCGATCAGCGCCGTTACCGCGACGACCAGGCCGGCGGTGCCGAGCTTGTCATGGATTCGAGTGAACATCTATTCCCTCCCTGTAGTGAGTTACTTCTTCTTGGAAAGCTTCTTGGGACAGCCCCCGGCCTCGACCACCGGCCGCAGCCCGGCGGCCCGCCCGTTCTGCGCCCGCAACTTCACGGTCGCGCGGTCGCTGCCGCGGCAGAGGTCCTCGGAGTTGACCAGCAGGCCCCTCTCCCCGCCCCGCATCTTGAGGACGAACTTCGTGATCGGGGCGTCGGGGACGCGGTCGAAGGTGGTCCGCAGGC
>DASZDI010000185.1:0-1566 GCA_035942135.1 Solirubrobacterales bacterium
ACACTCAACATCGAGCCATAGGCGAGATGTGTCCGGAGGGAGCACCCCGCCCCCCGCTCACGGACTAGTCGCTTGCGCCTCCGCCCCGTCGCTGATCCCCCACCTCTCATGCAACCGCCGCAGCGGCGCCGGCGCCCACCAGTTCCATTTGCCGAGCAGCTCCATCAGGGAGGGGACGAGGAGGGCGCGGATGATGCTGGCGTCGATCAGGACGGCCAGCGCGGTGCCGACGCCGTTCTCCTTGATGAAGATGATCTGCGAGGTGGCGAAGGCGCCCATCGCGACGGCGAAGAGCAGGGCCGCGGCGGTGACGATGCGGCCGGTCCGCTCAAGGCCGATCGCCACCGACTCGGAGTCCGAGGCGCCGTTGTCGCGCGCCTCCTTGATCCGCGAGAGCAGGAAGACGGCGTAGTCGGTGGAGAGGCCGAAGGCGACCGCGAAGAGCAGGATCGGCATCGTCTGCTCGAGCGCGCCCGGGCTGCTGTAGTCGAGGAAGCCCTCGAGCCGGCCGTCTTGGAAGATCAGCACCAGCAGGCCGAAGACGGCGCTGAGGTTGAGGAAGTTCATGATCAGCGACTTGATCGGCAGCACCACCGAGCCGGTCATCAGGAAGAGGATCACCAGCGTCGCCAGGATCACGATCGCCAACGCGATCGGCAGGTGGTCGGCGAGGCTGCTCTGGAAGTCGACGAAGTCGGCGCTGGCGCCGCCGACCAGGACCGTCGCCCCGGGCGGCTCGGGCAGGTCGCGGATCGCCTTCACCGTGCTCTGGCTCGCCTCCGAGGCGAAGGGGTTCTCTGCGACCACCTGCAGCGCGGTGACACCGGGCGCGAGCCGCTGCGGCGGGTTGACCTCGGCGACGCCCTCGACCCCGCGCACCTGCGCCGCGAGCCGTGCCGCCGCCCCCGGGCCGCCGCCTTCGACGTCGATCCAGATCGGGCTGTCGTGGTAGGGCGGGAACTCCTTGCTGACGGTGTCGTAGGCCTGCCGCGCGCTGGCCGACTCCGGCAGCACGGTCGGGTCGACGGTGTTGAACTTGATCCCGAGGAAGGGCAGGCCGAGGACGATCAGGAACAGGGCGCTGAGCGTCGCGATCGGGACCGGCCGCCGCATCACGAAGCGCGAGAGCCGGTACCAGAAGCCCTCCTGCGTCGGCCGCGCGTCGGCCTCGGCGCGGCGCTGGAGGAACTTCGGCGCCCCCGCGTTGACCCGCGCCCCCAGCAGGGTCAGCACCGCGGGCAGCACCGTCAGCGAGATCAGCGCCGCGAAGAGGGCGACCAGGGCGCCGCCCAGGCCCATCGAGTAGAGGAAGCGCTGCGGGAAGACCAGCAGCGAGGCCAGCGCCGCCGCCACCGTCAGCGAGGAGAAGAAGACGGTCCGGCCCGCGGTCGCGAGCACGGTCCGCATCGCCGCCAGGCCCGGCCCCTGCTTGGCGATCTCCTCGCGGTAGCGGGAGACGATGAAGAGGCTGTAGTCGATCGCCAGCCCGAGCCCCAGCGCGGTGGTCAGGTTGAGGGCGAAGATCGAGATCGAGGCGAATTCGCTGGCGACTCGCAGGATCAGGAA
>DASZDI010000186.1:0-1579 GCA_035942135.1 Solirubrobacterales bacterium
CTCGCCGACGGCGGTCGGCAGCTCCCCGGAGACGAGGTCGGCGAGGGTGACCTCCTCGAGCACGCTGCGGAGGCTGGCGCGGACGGCGATCCAGACTTCCTGCAGGTGCGCGGCGTTGCCGCGGTACTCGATGTCCTCGGGGGGAGTCGACTGCACGTGGGCGATCGGGCCCTCGACGGCGCGGACGATCTCGGCGACCGTCACCTCGTCGGCCGGTCGGGCGAGCCAGTAGCCGCCCTTGGCGCCGCGGCGGGCGCGGACGATGCCGTGGTGCTTGAGCTCGAGCAGGATGTGCTCGAGGAACTGCAGCGGGATGTCCTGCGCCTCGGCCAGACGCTCGCCCTTGACGGGCGCTTCCTCTTTCTGGGCGGCGGCAAGCTCGGCAGCGGCCCGCACCGCGTAGTCGGCCTTCGCGGAAACTCGCATGTATTTAGTAAATCAGTCGGCGGGCAGCGTCCGCGCCAGGGCGGCCGTCTGATCGGCCTCTTGCTGCAACTGCTGCTCGCGGCGGCGGTTGAGCCAGTGCGGCGCGTAGAGGATCGCGCCGAGGCCGATCGCGGCCACTGCGGCGGCGATCGGCCAGACCGAGGGGTCGCCTTTCTGCACGGTGACGATGCCGGAGCCGATCAGGACCAGGCCGAGCGCGGTGCGGAGGAAGCCCTGCGGCGCCCTGTCCGAGAGGGCAGCGCCGATGACGACGCCGGGGACCGAGCCGAGCAGGATGTTGCCTGCGAGGACGAAGTCGACGTTGCCGCCGACCCAGTGGGCGATCCCGGCCGCCCAGAGCAGGATCGCGGCGTGGAAGACGTCGGTGCCGACCACTTTTTTCGGCGCCAGCCGGTAGACGGCGATCAGCAGGATCGCGATAACGGTGCCGGAGCCGGCCGAGGTGATGCCGATCACGAAGCCGGTGGCGACGCCGATCACGATCGCCGCGACTTTGTGGCGCCGCTCGACGTCGAAGCGGTCGCGCTCCTCGATCAGGCTGCGAAGGATCAGCGCCCGGGTCAGGGTGATGACGCCGACCATCAGCAGGGTGCCGCCGAGGACGGCGTAGACGAGCTCCTCGAGCCGGGCCTCGCCGATCTTGGTCTGCAGCCAGGAGACGAGGACGACGCCGCTGACGGCCGAGGGCACGCTGCCCAGCGCCAGCCACTTGACCAGGTCCATGTTCACCGTCTTCAGCTTCAGGTGGCGCCAGCCGCCGACCGTCTTGGTCACGGCCGCGTAGAAGATGTCGGTGCCGATCGCGGTCGTCGGCGAGATCCCGAAGAGGAGGATCAGCAGCGGCGTCATCAGCGAGCCTCCGCCCATGCCGGTCATACCGACGAGTACGCCGATGCCCAATCCGAAGAGGACGATTGCCGGGTCCATGAGTGTTCTGGGGGTCCGCACTTACTGATTTCGACTTTCCTGACCTTCTTGGTCAGGAGTGCGGAGTGCGCCAGGATACCAGGATGAAGCCCGAAAACGGGAAGACTCAGACGCTGGAACCGCCCCGGTTGCAGGCGCGGGCGCCCGGCGACGCGATCTCGCTGCGGGGAGTGGAGCACTCCTACGGCGAGCTGCGCACCCTCGC
>DASZDI010000187.1:0-3945 GCA_035942135.1 Solirubrobacterales bacterium
TTCGTCTTCCGCCACAACCGCCGGCGCACGCCGATGGCGGCCTTCCAGACGCTGCTCGGACTCGGGGCCGCACATGCCCCGAGCACCTATGCCGAGATCACCGGCGACATTGCGGCCTGAGCGAACCGGATACTCATGAGCAGCGCTATGCGCCGGGTTTCACAGACTCGCTACAGCGAGCGCAGCATCTCGGCGGCGATCGCCGCCGTCTCGGTCGGGCTTTCGCCGACCCGCACGCCCTTCGCTTCGAGCGCGTCTTTCTTCGCCTGGGCAGTGCCCGAGGAGCCGGAGATGATCGCGCCGGCGTGGCCCATCTGCTTGCCGGGAGGCGCGGTGAAGCCGGCGATGTAGGCGACCACCGGCTTGGAGATGTCGGAGGCGATGAACTCGGCTGCCCGCTCCTCGGCGTCGCCGCCGATCTCGCCGACCATCACGATCAGCTCGGTGTCGGGGTCGGCCTCGTAGAGCTTGAGGATGTCGATGAAGTCGGAGCCGACGATCGGGTCGCCGCCGATGCCGACGATCGAGGAGTTGCCGGTCCCGGCCTGCTTCAGCTCGTTGCCGATCTGGTAGGTCAGAGTGCCGCTCTTGGAGACGACGCCGATCGGGCCCGGGTCGAAGAACTGGGCGGGAATGATCCCGACGTTGGCCTTGCCGGGCGAGAGCACGCCGGGGCAGTTGGGGCCGATCAGCCGCACGCCCGCCTCCTGCGCCTTCCAGTAGGTCTTCAGCATGTCGAGGACCGGGATCCCCTCGGTGATCGCGATCACCGTCTCGACCCCGGAGTCGATCGCCTCGTCGATCGCCGCCGCGGCGAAGCGGGCGGGGACGAAGATCATCGAGGTGTTGGCGCCGGCCTCGGTGACGGCCTCCTTGATCGTGTCGAAGACGGGCACGCCCTCGACGTCCTGACCACCCTTGCCCGGCGTGACCCCGGCGACGAGGTCGGTCCCGTAGGACTTGTTGCGGAGGCCGTGGAAGGAGCCCTCGCGGCCGGTCAGGCCGGAAACGGCGAGCTTCGTGCCCTCGTCGACGATGATGCTCATGCGGCGCTCCCGGCGAGCTCGACGACGCGGCGGGCGGCGTCCAGCATCGTCTTCTCCTGGTGCAGGTTGGGCAGGTCGGCCTCGGCGAGGATCTTCAGCCCCTCCTCGGAGTTGGTCCCGTCGAGCCGCACCACCAGCGGCATGCCGAGGTCGATCTGGCCGGAGGCGGTGACGATCCCGTTGGCGATCTCGTCGCAGCGGGTGATGCCGCCGAAGATGTTGAAGAGGATCGCGCTGACCTTCTGGTCGGACTTGATCACTTCCAGCGCGTTGACGATCGCCTCGGCTTTGGAGCCGCCGCCCGCGTCGAGGAAGTTGGCCGGCGCGCCGCCCGCCTGGGCAACGACGTCGAGCGTCGACATGCAGAGGCCGGCGCCGTTGGCGAGGATGCCGACGTTGCCGTCGAGTTTCACGTAGGTGAGGCCCTTTTCCTTCGCCATCTGCTCCTGCGGGTCGTCGACGGTGTCGGCGATCTCGGCCAGCTCCTGGTGGCGGAAGAGGGCGTTGCCGTCGATCGTCACCTTCGAGTCCAGCGCGACGACCTCGCGGTCGGCGGTGACGATCAGCGGGTTGACCTCGATCAGGCTCGCGTCCTCCTCGCGCGCCACCTCGGCCAGCCGCACCAGCACCTCGGCGGCCTGGTCGAGCGCGTCCTCGGCGAGGCCGGCGTCGGCGACGATCGAGCGCGCCGCGGCGGCGTCGAACTCGCGGGTCGGGTCGATGTGGCGCTTGACCAGCGCCTCGGGGTCCTCGGCGGCGACGGCCTCGATGTCCATCCCGCCCTTGGCCGAGACCATCGCCAGCAGCTTCTTCTCGCCGCGGTCGAGGATGACCGAGACGTAGTACTCCTCGGCGATGTCCGAGCCGCCCTCGATCCAGACCTGGTCGACCCGGAACGGCCCCTCGCCATGGGGGCCGACGATGTCCATGCCGAGGATCGCGTCGGCGTGCTCGCGCGCCTCCTCGGTGTTCTGGGCGATCTTGATCCCGCCCGCCTTGCCGCGGCCGCCGATCAGCACCTGGGCCTTGATCGCGCAGGGGTAGCCGATCCGCTCCGCGGCGGCGACGGCGTCGTCGACCGTGTCCGCGACCTCGCCGCTCGGCACGGCGATGCCGTGCTTGGCGAACAGCTGCTTGCCCTGGTACTCGAGGAGGTCCATTAGGAAGGGTCGCGCCGGGGGCGCGGCGGCGCAGACTACCGAATGGCATAATGCGCCGCCGCCATGCCCCTTCCCAGCCTCAAAAACATCAAATGGGTGACCACCGATTGCTACGGCACCCTCATCGACTGGGAGAAAGGCATCGTCGAGGCCTGCAAGAAAGAGGCGGCCAAAGACGGCTTCAGCTTCGAAGAGGGCCCTTTCCTCGAGCGCTTCATGGAGGTGCAGGCGGAAATCATGGCCGGCTCCTACGAGCTCTACGCCGAGGTGCTGCGCCGCACGATCGTCAAAGTCGCCGGCGAGGTCGGCTGGGAAGTGGAGCCCTCGCGGGCCCAGTTCCTACCCAACAGCGTCGCCTACTGGCTGCCCTTCCGCGAGTCCAACGCGGCGATGGACCGGCTCGGCAAGAAGTACGAGATCGGGATCGTCTCCAACGTCGACGACAAACTGCTCGGGATCTCGCGCCGCCACCTGCGGACCGAACTCGACCTCGTCGTCACCGCCCAGCAGGTGCGCAGCTACAAGCCGGACCCCGTCCACTTCAAAGAGTGCGCGCGGCGGATCGGCGGCAAGAAAGGCTGGCTCCACATCGGCTCCAACTACGCGACCGACATCGCGCCGGTGCTGAAAATGAACGTGCCGGTGATCTGGGTCAACCGCCACGGCGAGAAACTGGAAGGGCGCAAAGCCCCCAGCGCGACGGTGAAAAACTTTCGCGAAGCAGTGAAAAAGCTCGGCGCGTCCTGAGCGTCTTCTAGCTTTCAGGCCGCAACTCAGGCGTGAGACGCCGGTTTCGGGGGTAGCGCTCCCCGAGCCACCATCACCCCCGGCTGACCGATGAATACGTTCGCTCCTCAAAGCACCCCTTCACGTGCCCCTCAGGCGGCACGGCTCGCTCTGGCGGCGAGCTTCCTCGTCCTGCTCGTCGGCCTCGTCTTCGCGGGCGCGCAGAGCGCCGACGCGGCTCCCGACCCGCTCTCGCCGAAGGCGCTGCAGAAGCGCGCCCAGCAGTCGGCGAGCCAGAAACCGAGCTTCGTCGTGATCCAGACCGACGACGCGACGATCGACCAGCTCTACGAGACCTTCAGCCCCGGCGGCATCCCGATGCAGGCGATGCCCTACACGCTCTCGCTGATCGCCGGCCGCGGCATCACCTTCAACCGCTTCTACGTCCCCTACCCCCTCTGCTGCCCCTCGCGGGTCAGCCTCCTGACCGGCCGCTACGCGCATAACCACAACGTCCGCGGCAACGTGCCGCCGAACGGCGGCTTCACCGGCTTCAAAGCCCGCCAGGCCTACAGCCACAACCTTGCGCCGTGGCTGCAGCAGGCCGGCTACCGGACGATCCACATCGGCAAGTTCCTCAACGGCTACGGCGACGAACCGTTCGACGAAGGCAGGGACGTGCCGCCCGGCTGGAGCGCCTGGCACAGCGTTCTCCGCGCCGACACCCACCACTACTTCTACGGCTACACGCTGAACAACAACGGCGTGCTGAGCGAACCGATCGGCGACCCCGGCAGCTGGGACACGCGCGAGTACATCGAACGCGACGACCCCGGCTGCCCGAACGCGGCCCTCAACGGCAAACCCTGCTTCTACCAGACGGACATCTTCAATCGCGTGGCCTGGGAAGAGCTCTCGGGGACCCCGGTGGACCAGCCCTTCTACCTGCAGATGGACTACACCGCTCCGCACGGTGACTTCCGTCGCCCGTCCGGCACCGAGCCCGCCCCCAG
>DASZDI010000188.1:0-3291 GCA_035942135.1 Solirubrobacterales bacterium
AGTCTCCTTATGCCGAGCCCGAAGATACCGCTTCAAAACCTTGCCCGTCGCATTCCGAGGCAGCTCGTCGAGAAACTCGATCTCACGAGGAGACTTGTAGGCCGCCAGGTTCGCCTTCACGTGAGCGGTCAGGTCCTGAGCCGAGAGCTCGGCCCCGTTGCGGGTCACCACGTAAGCCTTCAGGCGCTGCCCGAACTCCTCGTCCTCGACCCCGATCACCGCCACCTCCTCGACCGCCTCGTGGTCGGCGAGCAGGTCCTCGACCTCGCGCGGGAAGACGTTCTCGCCGCCGGAGACGATCATCTCGTCGTCGCGGCCGTCGATGAAGAGGCGCCCGTCGGCGTCGAAGTGGCCGACGTCGCCGCTCGAGTAGAGGCCGTCGATCATCTCCTTGCCACCGCCGCCCGTGTAGCCCTCCATCGCCATCGCGTTGCCGACGAAGATGCGGCCGACCTCGCCCTTCGGCACCTCGCTGCCGTTCTCGTCGTAGAGGCGGATCGCGGTGCCGCGCGGCGGTTTGCCGGCGGTGCCGGGGGCAGCGCGCAGATCCTCGGGGGTGGCGATCGTCGCGAAGGAGACCTCGGTCGAGCCGTAGAGGTTGTAGACGTTGTCGCCGAAGCGGTCCATCCAGGCGATCGCCAGCTCCCCGGGCAGGGCCGAGCCGGAGAGCGAGGTGATCTTCAGCGAGGGCAGGCGGTACCTGTCGAGCGTCTCCTCGGGCAGGGTGAGGATGCGCTGGATCATCACCGGGACGCAGGTGAGGACGTCGGCGCGGCTCTGTTCGACCGCCTGCAGCGTGTCCTCGGGGTCGAAGCGCCGGCGCAGGACCATCGTCGAGGCGGTCGGCAGGCTGAGCACGAAGTGGAGGAAGCCCCAGGAGTGGAACAGCGGCGCCGCGATCATCATCGTCATCCGGCTGCGGAAGGGGATCTTGTCGATCAGCGAGGCGATCGGCATCAGCCCTTCGGGGCTGGAGCGCTGGGCGCCCTTGGGGGTGCCGGTGGTGCCGGAGGTGAGGATCACGAACTTCGGTTTCTCGGCGGGGGGCTTGTGGTCGGACTCGTCGCCGGCTTCGATCAGGCCCTCCAGCGTCGGACCCGAGACGGCGCCGTCGCACCAGCCGACGACGCGGGTGACGGAGTCGTCGACTTCCGCCAGCAGGTCGCCGAACTCCTCGTCGTAGACGAGCGCCTTCGGCCCCTCGCGGTGGGTCACCTCGGCCAGCTGGGGCCCGGCGAACATCGTGTTGAGGTAGAGCGCGCTGGCGCCGAGCTTGGCGGCGGCGAGGGTGGTCTCGATGAAGCCGCGGTGGTTGCGGCACATGATCCCGATGCCGTCGCCGGGGCCGATCCCCATCTTCGCCAGCGAGTGCGCGAGCGCGTTGGAGCGAAGGTGCAGGCGCTCCCAGGTGAGCGAGCCCTTCTCGTCGACGATCGCCAGCTCGTGCGGGTAGTGGATCGCCGCGGTGGTGACGCCGGTCGCCGGCGAGGCGCCCCAGCGGATGAAGGTGGCGCCCATCTTCACCGCTTTGTCCGGGCGCATCGGCGCCAGGATCCCGGCCTCGCGCAGGACCTTGCCCTGGAAGGCCATGTCGGAGAGCGAGGCCTTCAGGCTCGCGGCGTTGACTTTGGAGTTCGCCATTCCGGCAGGAAGACTATTCGCTATCGACGCTGGCGACCGCGATGCAGGCGATCCCCTCGCCGCGGCCGACGAAGCCCATGCCCTCGTTGCTGGTCGCCTTGACGCTGACGCGGGCCGAGGTCGCCTCGGCGATGATCCGCTCCATCTCCGCCTTGTAGGGGCCGAGGCGGGGCTGCTCGCAGATCAGCGTCGCGTCGATGTTGATGATCGGCCCGGCGATCGTCCCGACCACCGTGCGCAGGAGGTCAATCGAGTCGGCGTCCTTCCAGGCCGGGTCGTCGTCGGGGAACATCGTGCCGATGTCGCCGCCCGCCCCGGCCCCGAGCAGGGCGTCGATCACGGCGTGGGTGAGGACGTCGGCGTCGGAGTGCCCTTCCAGCCCCTGCTCGTGCTCGATCTCGACCCCGCCGAGGACGAGGCGCCGGCCGGGGGCGAAGCGATGGCTGTCGTAGCCGAGCCCGACCATGTCAAGTGACCCGGCTGCCGAGGGGCGCGAGGCTGCGCTGACGGCGCTCGAAGACGGCGATCTCCCCCACCCCGAGCTCGTCGAGGAAGCGGACCGCCTGGTCGTACTCGAAGCCGATCTGCTCGGGCAGGTGGGCGTCGGAGGAGAGGGCGAAGGAGGCGCCCGCCTCGACGCACATCTCGGCGAACTGGCGGGACGGATAGAGCTCACCGACGGGCTTGCGCAGGCCCGCGGTCGAGATCTCGACCGCGATCCCGCTCTCGGCGATCGCCTCGACGGCGGGCTCGTAGAAGGCGCGCAGGTCGCGGTCGGGCAGCGGCCGAGCCCGGCCCCAGACCTTGACCAGGTCGGGGTGGGCGAGGATGTCGTAGAGGCCCGAGCGGGCGGCTTCGGCGAGCATCGCGAAGTAGCGGCGCCAGATCTCGTCGGCGTCGCCGTCGCCCTCCCAGACGTCGAAGCCGTCGTGGTCGACCGCGGCGTCGCCGTCGCCGATGAAGTGGACCGAGCCGACCACGTAGTCGAAGTCCCGTGCCTCGAGCAGGGCGGCGGCCCGCTCCTCGGCGCCGGGGATGAAGTCGCACTCGACCCCCAGCCGCAGCGGCGTCTCGCGGACGAACTCGCAGTAGGCGTCGAGGTCGTCGACGGCGTTCTCGACCCAGAGCGGGTGGCGCCAGAGGTCGAGCGCCTGGCGGAAGCGGTAGACGTGCTCGGAGACGCCGAGCTCCTCGATCCCGCGCTCGGCGGCGGCGGCCAGATAGCGCTCGACGTTCTCGGCGGTGAAGTAGCGCTCGAACGTGGTCCCCTCCTCGTCCGGGCGCAGGTGCAGGTGGTAGTCGGTGAGCATGAAACCGAGCATAGACTTCGCGCCGAATGAGCCGTCAGCTCCTGCTCCTCCTGCTTGCCTTCGCCGGCGGCACCGCCCTCGCGGAGCTCCTCGGCGCGGCCAACCTCGGCGTCGCGCTCGGGATCGGCCAGCTCTGCTTCGCGGCGACGCTGCTCTACGTGCTGCTGCGGGACTGAGCGCCGGCCGCGGCGCGCTCCGCGAGCAGCAGCTCGGCCACGCGCAGGTCCAGCGGCGTCGTCACCTTGAGGTTCTCGCGCGGGGCCGGTACCAGCCGGACGGTGCCGCCCAGCGCCTCGACCAGCGCGGCGTCGTCGGTGGCGGCGCCGACGGTCTCGTCGTC
>DASZDI010000189.1:0-1657 GCA_035942135.1 Solirubrobacterales bacterium
TTGGTGATCAGCCAGGTCAGGGCGCCGGACCAGATCAGCGCCCCGGCGGCGCCCTGGACGAACCGGGCCCCGTCGAGCAGCACGATGTGCTCGGCGAAGCCGAAGACGACGCTCGTGCAGCCGAGCAGGAGCAGCCCCGAGATCACGGTCCGCCGCGGCCCGGCCCGGCTGGCGACGAAGCCGGCCGGCAGCGAGAAGAGCAGCGTCCCCGCCGCGTAGGAGGCCGAGAGGACCCCCACCTCCGTCTTGGTCAGGCCGAGGTCCTCGGCGTACTCCGGCAGCAGCGGCGCGATCGCGGAGAAGAAGGCGACGTCGAAGAAGATCAACGCCGAGGCTAGGAGGATCAACCTGCGCATCCGGGAATCCAATCAGCGCAGGCGTGCCCGAACGGGCCTTGTGACCTCTAGCATTGCCGGCGCGGCACTTCGGAGGGGTGGCAGAGCGGTTGAATGCGGCGGCCTTGAAAGCCGTTAGGCGTCTTCAGGCGTCTCGTGGGTTCGAATCCCACCCCCTCCGCCAAATTGGATCCTCCCGCCAAAAGAGGGCGGGATGCTACTTATAAGTCTGTAGACCTTCAAGTAGCGGAGCGCGACCGTTCCGCTGATGGAGGGCGACCTGCAGAAGGCGATCGGCCGGAACCTCCGCGCCTACCGCCAGGCGCGGGGCCTGAGCCAGGAAGACTTCGCCGATCTGCTCGGCGTCCACCGCACCTACATGGGCGGGATCGAGCGCGGCGAGCGCAACCTCACCCTCCGCAGCGTCGAGCGGATCGCCGAACGGATCGACGAGGAGCCGCTGACGCTGCTGCGGCCTTAGCTAGTCGTCGAGCTCGACGCGTTCGATCGTCTGCGGCTCGATCGGCTTGTCGGAGGCGTCGGTCGGGACCGACTCGATCGCGTCGACCACGTCCATCCCGTCGATCACCTCGCCGAAGACCGTGTGCTTGCCGTCGAGCCAGGGCGCCGCGCCGGTGGTGACGATGAAGAACTGGGAGCCGTTGGTGTTCGGCCCCGCGTTGGCCATCGCCAGCGCGCCGCGGACGACTTTGCGGTCGTTGATCTCGTCCTCGAAGGTGTAGCCGGGGCCGCCCCGGCCGGTTCCCTCCGGGCAGCCGCCCTGGACCATGAAGTCCGGGATCACCCGGTGGAAGACGAGCTGGTCGTAGAACCCGTCGGCGGAGAGCTTGCGGAAGTTCTCGACGGTTTTCGGCGCGTCCTCGTCGTGAAGCTCGAGCACGATCGCCCCGGCGCTGGTGTGGAGGGTCGCTTGCGACATGGCCCGAACCCTAGCGGCCGCTGACTTCGACGGTCACGGGACGGGAGGAGCCGGGGGCGTAGGGCCAACGCTCCTCCGCCAGGGCGGTGGCCCGCAGCCGGATCGTCGCCCTGCCGGTGACGTAGCGGAAGCGATAGCGGGCGCGGTAGCGGCCGTCGTGGTCGGTGCGGGTGACGAGGACCGGGCGCCAGCGCCGGGTCGCCTCCTCCAGGTACTGGATCGCGACCAGCTTGCCGCGGCGCGGTAGCGGCGCCGCCCGGCTGCTGACCCTGCCGGAGAGCCGCACCGCCTCGCCCGTCCGCAGGCCGCGCGGGACGGCCCGCAGGGTGAGGCCCGAGCGGACCCGCAGCTCCAGCGCCGGGCGCCGGGCCGGCTCCAGGCC
>DASZDI010000190.1:0-2321 GCA_035942135.1 Solirubrobacterales bacterium
GGGCACACGTCCCCTCCCCCTGCCGCACATCACTTACGCCTTAGCCGCCTCCGGCTCAACCTCAAACGCGGTGTCGACGAGCGTCTCCCGCTCGATGTCTCCCTCGCGCACCAGCCAAAGCGCGAACACGGCCCCGGCGAAGGAGAGGAGCGCTCCCAGCAGGAGGATCTCGTTCAGCCCATGCAGGAACCCCTGTTCCGCAGCGCCTCGCGCCACTTCCCGGGCCCCCTCGGGCAGGGCCGCAACTGCCTGCGGCAGCGCTCCGGAGGAGGTCGCCTCGACCAGCTGCCGCGCCTGCTCGCCGTCGAGCGCTCCGCCCGCGGCCTCCTGCGTCTTCGACGCGCCGGCGCCGAGGAAGATCGCTCCCCAGGCGGCGATGCCGACCGCGATACCGACCTGGCGGAAGGTGTCGTTGATCCCGGCCGCCATCCCGCTCTGCTCCTTGGGGACGACGCTGAGGGCGAC
This sequence comes from Solirubrobacterales bacterium, assembly GCA_035942135.1. Lineage (GTDB taxonomy): Bacteria > Actinomycetota > Thermoleophilia > Solirubrobacterales > 70-9 > VAYN01. The sequence goes on from DASZDI010000190.1 coordinate 466, forward strand.
GTCGGCGATCACCGGGTTCAGCAGGCCGACGCCGATGCCGCTGATCACGAAGCCAGCCAGCAGCGCGGTCCACTCGGAGTCCAGCTTCAGTCCCGACATCAGCAGCAGCCCGATGCCGGTGAGGGCGAGGCCGGCGCTCATCAGGTACCTCGCCTTGACCTTCGCCAGCGCCATCCCCGAGAGCGGCGCGACGATGAACGAGGCGACCGTGATCGGCAGGTAGCGCAGGCCCGCCTCGACCGGGGAGAGGCCGAGGAAGCTCTGCAGGTAGAGGGTCAGGTAGAGGAACAGCGCGAACATCGAGCCGGAGACGGCGAACGCCGCGAGCTGGACGCCGGTGAAGGCGCGGCGGCGGAAGAAGCCGAGCGGCAGCATCGGCTCGGCGACGCGGCGCTCGATCGCGAAGAAGGCCGCCATCAGCGCCGCGGCGGCGACGAGGGAGCCGACGATCGGGGGGCTGCCCCAGCCCTCGGCGTTGCCGCGGACCAGCGCCAGGACCAGGAGGAAGAGCGCGGTCGAGAAGGTGACGAGGCCGCCCCAGTCGATCCGGGTCGCGTTGGGGTCGCGGGACTCGGCGAGCTTCCAGTAGGTGACCCCGATCGCGGCGATCCCGATCGGCACGTTGAGCAGGAAGACCGACTCCCAGCCGAGGCCGTCGGTGAGCAGGCCGCCGACCAGCGGGCCGACCGCCACTGCCATCCCGATCGTGCCGCCGTAGATCCCCATCGCCATCCCGCGTTCGGGGCCGCTGGGGAACTCCTGCGCGACCAGCGCCAGGGAGACGGCGAACATGATCGCCCCGCCGATGCCCTGCAGGCCGCGGGCGACGTTGAGGAAGGTCGGGTCGGGCGCGAGCGCGCAGAGCAGCGATGCCGCCGCGAAGACGCCGAGGCCGATCGCGAAGACGCGGCGGCGGCCGAGGCGGTCGGCGAGCGAGCCCGCGGTAAGGACGAGCGCCGCCAGCGAGAGGGCGTAGGCGTCGATCACCCACTGCAGGTCGGTGAAGCTGCCGCCGAGGTCCTGCTGGATCGCGGGCAGGGCCGTGTTGACGACGGTGATGTCGAGCAGCAGCATGAAGGTGGCGACGCTGACCGCGCCGAGCGTCCACCACTTGCGGTTGTTCGGAACTGAGTCCATCTGAAGTCTCCTGGTCATCGGGTACAATTCGTAAGGCAACCTTGTAAGGTGCCTTGACTAGAAGGCGACCTTATCAGGCTCCCTGACGAAATGTCCCCCGGATCGAAAACTCCCCCCGCCGGCATCCCCCTCCCGGGGCTGCTCGACGTGGTTTCCGGCGCCCTCTTCGCCGAGTTCCGCAGCGAGCTCGAGCAGTCGCAGTTCGGCGACATCCGGCCCACCCACGGCTGCGTCTTCCGCCACGTCCGCGGCGACGGCCTCCGCCTCACCGATATCGCCGAGCGGGCGAACATGACCAAGCAGTCGATCGGGGAGATCGTCGACGACCTGGTCGCCAAGGGCTACGTCCAGCGCATCCCCGACCCGAACGACCGCCGCGCCAAGCTGGTCTGCCTCACCGAGCGCGGCGAAGGGGCCCAGGGCTACGGCCTCAGCCTCTTCGCCAAGGTCGAGAAGCGCTGGGCCGAGCGCTACGGCGCCGACCGCATCTCCGGCCTGCGGGAGCTGCTCGAGGAGATCGCCGCCGCCGAGGCCCCGTTCGCGGTGCCGGAGCTGGCGCCCCGCGAGCCCGCCGCCGCCTGAGCCCGGCCGAGCAGGGGAACCGCGCCCAGGCGCGAACTCCTCCACGTGCCCCGCCTCGATGCCCAAGCCCAGGAGAAGCTCCTCGAGCGCCTGCTCACCCTCTTCTACGTCGCCATGGCCCTGGCCCTCCTGACGAC
>DASZDI010000191.1:0-1588 GCA_035942135.1 Solirubrobacterales bacterium
GCCTTCGCGGGCGCGGCCACACCGGACCGGGCGGGCTTCCGCGCGGGAGCTTTGCGTTTGGGCGGCGGCGTCGTCCGCGACGGCGCCGGGGCGGGCGCGGTCCGACGGGCGGGAGCGGCGACAGCCATCAGCCGGTCTCCCCCACGGGCTGCTCCTCGGCGATCTTCAGGGCCGCGCGGAGGTGGGCCGAGCGCGAGCGCGGGTTGCGCTCCGCCTCCTCCGGGCCCGGGGAGATCGCGCGGCGGGTCAGCAGCTCGGCCTCCGGCTCGTGGCCGCAGACGCAGACGGGAAGCTCGGGCGGACAGACGCAGCCGCGCGCCTTGGCGGCGAGGAACTGCTTCACCGGCCGGTCCTCGAGCGAGTGGAAGGAGATCGCGGCGAAGCGGCCGCCGACCTTCAGCTGCGACCAGGCCAACGGCAGCGCTTCGTCGAGCGCCTCGAGCTCGCCGTTGACGGCGATCCGGATCGCCTGGAAGCTGCGCTTGGCCGGGTGACCGGCGCCGAAGCGGGCCGAGGCGGGCATCCCGGCCTTGATCGCGGCGACCAGCTCGCCGGTGGTCGAGAGCGGCCGGCGGCGGACGATCTCGCGGGCGATGCCGCCGGAGAAACGCTCCTCGCCGAAGCGGCGCAGGACCTGAGCGATCCGCGACTCCGGCCACTCGTTGACGAGGTCGGCGGCGGTGAAGCTCTGGCGCGTGTCCATCCGCATGTCGAGCGGCGCGTCGTAGGAATAGGAGAAGCCCCGCTCGCGTGCGTCAACCTGCATCGAAGACATCCCCAGATCTACATAAACCATGTCTGGACGCATTCCTTCGCCGCGCAGGGCCTGAAGACCTGCTGCAAAGTCCGCACTTATGAAGAGGGTCCGGCAGGGGGCCTCGGCGGCGAAGCGGTTGAAGCGCTCCTGCGCGGCGGGGTCGCGGTCGATCCCGATCAGGGTCCCCTCGGGGCCGATCAGCTCGGCGACCTGGCGGGCGTGGCCGCCGCCGCCGAAGGTGCAGTCGACCGCCGTCTGCCCCGGCTCGGGCGCCAGCAGCGAGACCAGCTCCGGCGCGAGGACGGGCTCGTGCTCGCTCATGACCACCTCCACTGGTCGCAATCCCTCCCGGTTGACGGGCCGATTTCCCTCCATATAGGGGTATACGAGGCCCATCGACGCGGGGTTGTGGCTGGCAGCGGCATTCAGTCTCATGATCACGCGGTGCCGGCGGCGGCGAGGCCCTCGGCGATCTCGGGGGCGGCGGCGTCGAGCTCTTCCTCCTGCTTGGCCCAGGCCTCGGCGTTCCAGATCTCCAGGTACTCCCCGGCGCCGATCACGACGCAGTTGCCGTCGAGACCGGCATGCTCGATCAGCGGCTTGGGGATGCGGATGCGGCCGGCGGAATCGAGCTTCTCGTCGAAGGAGCCGCCGTGGAAGCGGCGGCGCAGCTGGCGGGCGTCGCGCCCGAAGGGGCTGTGCGGCGAGAGGAAGCGGTCGGAGAGCTGCTCGAACTCGTCGTTGGTGTGGACCCAGACGCAGGGGTCGAAGCCCTTGGAGAGAACGATGCCGTCAGCAAGAGGAGCCCGGAAGCGAGAAGGAACCGTGAGG
>DASZDI010000192.1:0-1689 GCA_035942135.1 Solirubrobacterales bacterium
CCCTCTCGCCGAAAACCTGGTACGGGATGCCCGCGTACGCCAAGGACGTCAAGGTCGTCTGCTTCTTCCAGAGCGCCCAGAAGTTCGACTCGAGGTACGCGACGCTCGGCTTCAGCGACGAGGCGAACCTCTACGAAGGCGCCATCCGTGAGTATCCTTAAGGCATGGACCGCGGACCCGGAGAGTAGGACGCGGAAGAACCCGCACGGGAGGGAACGATGAGCGTGAAGAAGTCCGAGGGGTTCACAGCCGAGGAACGGGCAGCGATGAGGGAGCGCGCCAAAGAGCTGAAGGCCGAAGCGCAGAGGGCGGGGGGGGAACGCGCCGTGCTCGCGAATATCGCCGAGATGCAGGGACAGGATCGCGCCATGGCCGAGCGGCTCCATGAGATCGTCAAGGCGAGCGCACCAGAGCTCTCGCCGAAAACCTGGTACGGGATGCCCGCGTATGCCAAGGACGGCAAGGTCGTCTGCTTCTTCCAAAGCGCGCAGAAGTTCAACGCGAGGTACGCTACGTTCGGCTTCAGCGACGAGGCGAACCTCGACGAGGGCGCCATGTGGCCGACCTCGTTTGCGCTGAAGGAGTTGACTGCCGCCGAAGAGGCGAAGATCGGCGCGCTCGTGAAGCGGGCGGCGGGCTGAGCCGCCGAGTCTATTCACTCGTGAACGTCGCCCCACCGTCAATCCAGGAGCATCTCGGCCACTCGCGGACCCGAGCCGCCGTCGGGTGCGCTGGGCCCATGCCGTAATGAGCGAGTACACCCCACCGACCCCGGTCGAGGGCTTCCTGGATCCGGACGATCCGATCCTGTTCCCGCGCCTCACGGCGGCGCAGATCGAGAAGCTGGCCGAGAGCGCCGAGACCCTGTCGCTCTCGCCGGGCGAAATCGTCTTCAAGCAGGGCCAGCGCGACGCGCCGCTCTACGTCGTTCTCTCGGGAGCGATCGACGTCATCGACCGCCAACCCGAGGGCGATCGCTACTTCACGCAGTGCCAGCCCGGGACCTTTGCCGCCGACACCTCCATGTTCACCGGCGAGCCGACGCTCGCCCGCGGCGTCGCTGCCGAGGAGACCACCGTGCTGGCCGTACCTCCCGACGCGCTGCGTTTGCTGGTGGCCGGTTCCGCGGAGCTGGGGGATCTCCTCCTGCGCACCATGGTCGTCCGGCGTGAGTGGCTGCGAGGCCAGGGCTTGGGCTACGAACGGCTGATCGGGAGGCGCTGGTCAGGCGAGGCGTTCGCGATCCGCGAGCTGCTCGAGCGCAATCTGATCCCGTTCGGCTGGCACGACATCGACACCGACGCCGAGAGCCAGGCGCTGCTCGAGCGGCTCGGCATCGGTCCCGAGGAATGCCCCGTGCTCGTCCGCACCCACAACGTGCTGCGCCGCCCGACGGTCACGCAGGTCGCGGACGAGCTCGGCCTGCGCGCCCAGGTCGATCAACGCACCTTCGACGTCGTCGTCCTCGGGGCGGGCCCTGCGGGATTGGCCACTGCCGTCTACGCCTCGTCCGAGGGCCTGACCACGCTGGTCATCGAGCGGTTCGCCCCGGGAGGGCAGGCGGGGACCAGCGCCCGGATCGAGAACTACCTCGGCTTTCCGACTGGTCTACCCGGATCGGAGTTGACCCAGCGGGCGACGCTGCAGGCGCGAAAGTTCGGCGCGGTCATCTCCAGCGCTCACGGAGGG
>DASZDI010000193.1:0-1963 GCA_035942135.1 Solirubrobacterales bacterium
CGCCTGGCGGGCGGCGAGGTCTACACCGACGATCGCGCCCCCGTCGAGTGGCTGATCGACTCCTCCCTGCTGGAATACGCCGATGAATGACGGCGGCGAGCGACTGCGGGCCTGGCTGGTGACCGGCCCGGTGGGGAGGGGCCTCGCCTTCGCGCTCGACTTCGCCGGGGCGCTCCGCATCATGCTGGCGAGCCGCCGCGGGTAGCCCGGCGCGTCGATTCCTCTAGGGTCCGGGCCGGATGCAGACTGCGGTCAAAGAGCTGGAGAACTCGCGCGCCCAGGTCGAGGTCGAGGTCCCGGCCAAGGATGTCGAGCGGGCCACCTCGCGCGCGGCGCGGGCGATGGCGAAGGAGATGCGGCTGCCGGGCTTCCGGGCCGGCAAGGCGCCGCCCTCGCTGGTGATCCAGCGGCTCGGCTTCGAGCCGGTCCTGCAGGAGGCGATCCGCGACGCGCTGCCGGAGTGGTACGAACGGGCGCTGTTCGAGTCCGGCGTCACCCCGGTCGGCGATCCCAGTATCGAGATGGTCTCGACCCCGGGGGACGAAGGCGAGCCGCTCAAGTTCAAGTTCGAGGTCGGCGTCCGCCCGACCGCCGAACTTGGCGAGTACAAGGGCCTCGAGGTCGGCAAGGAGGAGAAAGAGGTCCCCGATGAAATCGTCGAGACCGAGGTCGAGCGGATCCGCGAGGGCTTCGCGCGGCTGGAGCCGGTCGAGCGCGCCGCCGCCGAAGGCGACTCGGTCCTGATCGACTTCGAGGGCTTCGTCGACGGCTCCGCCTTCCAGGGCGGCGCCGCCGAGGACTACCTGCTGGCGCTCGGGTCTGGGCAGCTGATCGAGGGCTTCGAGGAGCAGCTGGTCGGCGCCGGAGCGGGGGAGGACCGCGAGGTAGAGGTGACCTTCCCCGAGGAATACCAGGCCGAGCACCTGGCGGGCAAAGACGCGGTCTTCAAAGTCAAGGTGAAAGAGGTGCGGGAGAAAGTCCTGCCGGAGCTCGACGACGACTTCGCCTCCGACGCCTCCGAGTTCGACACGCTCGAGGAGCTGCGCGCGGACATCCGCGAGAAAGTCGGCACCGCGCTGGGCAGCCGCGCCGAGGAGGACTTCCGGGTCGCCGCGATCGACGCCGCCGTCGAGGCGGCCACTGTCGTGGTCCCCGACGAGCTGGCGAAAGCGCGGGCGGCGGAACGCTGGGAGCGGATGGAACGGCAGCTCGCCGGGCGGGGCATGGACCCCGACACCTTCCTGCAGATGCAGGGCAAAACGCGCGAGGAGCTGATCGAGGAATCGAAACCCGACGCCCTTAAAGAGCTGAAGCGCGAGGCGGTCGTCACCGCGATCGCCGAGGCCGAGGAGATCGACGTCTCCGAGGAGGAGATGATCGAGGCGCTCGAGCACAGCGCCGAACACGAACGGACCACTCCCGAGAAGCTGCTGGAGCGGCTGCGCCAGAGCGGTCGCGACCAGATGGTCCGCGAAGACCTGCGGGCGCGCAAGGCGATCGAGCTGGTCGCCGAGTCGGCCAAGCCGATCCCGAAAGAGCAGGCCGAGGCGCGCGAGCAGATCTGGACGCCGGAGAAAGAGCGGGAGCAGGCCGGGGGGCTTTGGACTCCGGGGGATCCCAAAGAGTAGGTCCGTTGTGGGGGCGCCGGTAGGGGTCTCCGGCTGCACCTCGTCGCGATGGGCGAGCTGCGGCTGGCGCCTTGGGGGCGTGCGGCGCTCCTCATGCTGATACGCCGGAGACCCCTACCGGCGCCCCTCAGCGGAGCGAACTCCAGCTGACGCCCAGGGTCCGCTGGCTTTTCGAAAGAGCTGCCGTGGCTCTAACCGCTGTGAGGAGCAGATGCTCCTCACGCATCCGACTTTTTACCCAGCGGGGTGTGGCAAAAGTCGGCTGCGCCACTCAGCCGTCCCGGGGCTGCGGGGCGAAGCGGGACCGGGTGCCCTTCCCCAGGAGGCTCAAGGAC